>JAPUES010000150.1 GCA_027492445.1 Sporomusaceae bacterium
GGCTAAAGTTATTTTGGATAGTTTACGCCAAGTGTGCGCGCAGTACGGGGTATATCTAGCAGTGCAGTGCTGTGAACATTTAAATCGGGCATTGGTGATTGAAGAACAGGCTAAAGAGCGTTATGGCCTAGAACAAGTCATGGTAGTGCCGGTAGCAACAGCAGGCGGGGCTCTCGGAGCGCAAGCTATGGTTGACTTTGAATGTCCAGTAGTGGTCGAAAGTATTAAAGCTCATGCGGGTTTAGATGTCGGCAGTACGCTAATTGGTATGCATCTTAAAGCCGTTGCTGTTCCCCTGCGTTTAACGCAAAAAAAGATTGGACAAGCATTTGTTACAGCAGCTCGTACTCGACCTAAACTCATTGGCGGACCACGAGCTGTTTATCAATAAATTTTAAAAGAGGCGACTTATAAGGTACCGCCTCGCAAATAAAAAGATGGGGGAAAATAATACATGAAAATACTTGCAGGTTTTGATCCAGAAATCTCTAAACTAATTGATTTGGAACTTCACAGACAACAAAATAAATTAGAACTGATTGCTTCTGAGAATTTCGTGAGTCAAGCGGTCATGGAAGCCCAAGGTTCTGTTTTGACCAACAAATATGCAGAAGGCTACCCAGGAAAACGCTATTATGGCGGCTGTGAACATGTAGATGGCGTGGAACAACTCGCAATTGATCGGGTAAAAGCAATTTTTGGTGCTGAACATGCGAATGTGCAGCCCCATTCTGGTGCCCAAGCCAATACGGCAGTATACTTTGCCTTTTTAAAGCCAGGGGATACGATTTTAGGTATGAACTTGGCTCATGGTGGACATTTGACCCATGGCAGCCCAGTAAATGTCTCAGGTAAGTGCTTTAATATCGTACCTTATGGTGTAGATGAGGTTACGCATCGCATTAATTATGATGAAGTAGCTGAACTTGCCAGAAAACATCAGCCGAAAATGATTGTCGCTGGTGCAAGTGCTTATCCTCGCATTATTGATTTTGAAAGAATGGGACAAATTGCTCGGGAAGTTGGAGCATTGTTCATGGTAGATATGGCTCACATTGCTGGACTAGTAGCTGCAGGTGTACATCCTACCCCTATTGGACATGCTGATATTGTAACCACCACTACCCATAAAACCTTACGGGGACCTCGTGGCGGCGTAATTATGTGTCGCGCGGAACTCGCTCCTATTGTGGATAAAGGAGTATTCCCTGGTATGCAGGGCGGACCTCTTATGCACGTTATTGCTGCGAAGGCTGTGTCCTTTAAAGAAGCTTTGACAGATGAATTCCGTGCGTACCAAGAACAAATTGTTAAAAATGCTAGTGCACTTGCCAAGCGATTGATGAAACATGGTTTCACCCTGGTATCTGGTGGTACTGATAATCATTTAATCTTAGTAGATTTGCGTCCGCAAAATATTACGGGTAAAGATGCTGAAAAACTGCTTGATAAAATAGGCGTGACTGTTAATAAAAATGCCATTCCTTTTGATCCTGCTAGTCCTTTTGTTACTAGTGGTATTCGTATTGGTACAGCAGCTCTTTCTTCCCGTGGCATGCAAGAAGTAGACATGGAAATTGTGGGAGATATTATTGCAATGGTGCTTAATAACCCAACTGATATTGCGACTCAAGAAGAAGCGGCTATCTTGATTGCCGATTTATGTAAAAAACACCCCTTATATGCGTAAGTAAGATAAAGAAAGGCAGTTGATCATAGCGTGCAAGTAAAAGTAATTGAGCATCCTTTAATTCAGCATAAACTATCCATAATGCGGGATGTGAAAACAGGTACTAAGGAATTTCGGGAATTATTAGAGGAAATTTCAATGTTGATGGCCTTTGAGATTACTCGGGATTTACCTTTGGTAGAAGTTGAAATTGAAACACCAGTGGTGAAGTGTAAATGTAAGACGTTAGCTGGTAAAAAATTAGGAGTAGTGCCTATTTTACGTGCGGGCCTCGGGATGGTCAACGGCGTGATACGTATTATTCCTGCAGCTAAAGTTGGCCATGTTGGCTTATATCGTGATCCAGAAACTCTGCAACCTGTAGAATACTATTGCAAATTGCCTAGTGATGTAGCGGAACGTGATTTTATCGTCATTGATCCTATGCTTGCCACAGGCGGATCTGCTGTGGCTGCTATTTCTTTACTAAAAAGTAAAGGGGCAAAACATATTAAACTAATGTGTCTGGTAGCAGCACCTGAGGGTGTACGTCTCGTTAATGCAGAACATCCCGATGTAGAAATCTATACGGCTTCCGTTGATGAATGCCTAAATGACCATGGCTATATTGTGCCTGGTCTTGGCGATGCTGGTGACCGGATTTTCGGTACAAAATAAAGAGATTTTAATAAAATATGTAGTAAAAAAGAAGCACTGAATATTCAGGACTTCTTTTTTATTAGTATAAAATGTTGGGAAACAGTAAAATTACCTTGCAATTTCTCTTATTTGACTGGTATAATGACCTAAAATGTTAGGAGATGTAGTTGCAATGAAGTGCTTTGTTCGTGTACAATGGAACATGGCATGATTGTATAATATATCGGTAAAGGGTTGCACCTTGCATATTGTGTGGCCACATAGCTAGCGTAGGGGGACTTATATGTACTGGAATAAGACAATTGAAACAATGGAACATACTGAAATGCAACAATTGCAAACCAAAAGACTCATTGCTGTGGTAGAGTATATGTATCGTCAAGTACCTTTTTATCGGGAACGTATGCAGCAACAAGGTTTATTACCCCAAGATATCAACACATTAGAAGACATTAGCAAATTGCCCTTTACAGAAAAACAAGATATGAGGGACAATTACCCTTATGGTTTGTTTGCTGTACCACCTAGCGAAATTGTTCGTATCCATGCTTCTAGCGGTACGACGGGTAAAGCGACGGTGGTTGGTTATACAAAACGGGATCTTGGTATCTGGTCAGAGGTTATGGCGAGGTCCTTAACGTCAGCAGGGGTTAATAATAAATCTTTTATTCAAATAGCCTATGGCTATGGTTTATTTACAGGAGGCTTAGGCCTGCACTATGGGGCAGAACTGGTAGGGGCTTCTGTTATTCCTGTTTCTAGCGGTAATACCTCGCGGCAAATTTCCTTGATGACGGATTTTGGCACAACGGCATTAGCCTGTACTCCTTCCTATGCACTGCATCTGGCAGAAGCTATGAAGGATATGGGGATTGATCCACGAAGTACGGGCCTCAAGGTTGGAATATTTGGTGCAGAACCTTGGTCCGATTCCATGCGCAGTGAAATTGAAGCCCAGCTTAATATTAAAACTACGGATATCTATGGTCTTAGTGAAATCATCGGTCCAGGGGTTGCCTGTGAATGTCATGTGCAGCAGGGACTACATATTAACGAAGATCATTTTTACCCTGAAATTATTAATCCCCAAACGGGTGAAGTACTAGGCGAAGGGGAAAAGGGCGAATTGGTCTTGACCACCATTACCAAAGAAGGTATGCCGATGATTCGTTATCGCACCCGGGATTTAACCGTGCTAACTCGTGGTACCTGTTCTTGTGGACGGACTTTAGTACGGATGAACAAAGTCCTTGGACGCAGTGATGATATGCTCATTATTCGCGGCGTTAATGTTTTCCCATCCCAAGTAGAAAGTGTCCTTCTAAATTTAGGCGAAACATCTCCTCATTATCAGCTCATTGTGGATCGGGTGGGACATCTTGATACCTTGACGGTCATGGTGGAGATTTCAGAAAATATGTTCTCTGATGAAGTGCGACGGTTGGAATTATTAGAGAAAAAAATTCAGAATGAGCTGGCTAGTGTCCTGAAAGTGTCGGCCCGGGTGCGTTTGGTGGCAGCCAAAACCCTAGAACGCAGTGAAGGTAAAGCTAAGCGGGTTATTGATAACCGGAAAATATAAGAAAAGGGGAATTATCAATGATTATTCAGCAAATTTCAGTATTTCTTGAAAACCGACTGGGTACCTTAGCAGAAGTATTAGCAACCTTAAATGCAAATAATATTAACATTAGGGCCATGTCCGTTGCAGAAACTGCAGATTTTGGAATTTTACGCTTTATTGTAAATCATCCAGAGAAGGTTGCACAAATTCTTAAAGAAGCCAATATTGCCGTAAAAATCACACCAGTATTAACCATGGTATTAGATGATAATCCAGGCAGACTACTGGAAAAAATACAAAAATTAAGTGATGCAGGTATCAATGTGGAATATTTTTATGCATTTGCGGTTGTTGGTACAGAAAAAGCCCGTATTGTAATAAAAGTAGATGCTTTAGAACAAGCACAAAAACTCATTGGTACGCAGGAACAAACACAAGAAAATGACGAAGCTGATTTCTACTGGTAAACAGTAACGGAGGTGAGGACAGTGGAGCATACCTTATCAATTTTAGTACTTAACCATCCAGGAGTATTGGTGCGGGTGGCTGGAATGTTTGCCAGACGTGGTTTTAATATTGAAAGTCTGGCAGTGGGCGCTACTCATGTCCATGAATATTCTCGTATTACGGCTGTCATGAAAGGCAGCGAGGCCATGGTCGTGCAAGTTGCCAAACAACTCGAAAAATTAATTGAAGTGCGGGCCGTAGAGTTTTTACCAGGTAATGCTGCTGTCGTAAGGGATACTGCCATGATAAAAGTCAAGGCTGGTCGCGATAAACAACAAGAAGTGTTGCAATTAGCAGAGTCTTTTGGCGGAAAAGTGGTGGATATTTCAGAAGCGGCTTTAATTATCGAAGTAACGAGTGGTGAAAATAATACCGAGTCCTTAATCCAGGCCTTAACTCCTTATGGAATATTAGAGATGATTCGCACTGGTGTTGTTGGTCTCCAACGAGGAAGCAATAATATTTACCAAAAGGAAAAAAGTGAGTGTGGCGAGTTATTTGACAATTGCCAAATAACAGTATAAAGTTTATAGGTAAAAGTGGGAAAACCGTCCCTTTTCGTCAGCAAGGCCTTATTTTTTGCAATATGGTGACTGCAACAGGCACAGGGGCAGTTCAAAATAAAATAAAAGTGTATAACGAGGAGAGAATGAATATGAGTAAAATGTATTATGAATCAGATGCTAAGGTAGAATTAATTAAAGACAAGACAGTGGCAATTATCGGTTATGGTAGCCAAGGCCATGCTCATGCCCTAAATTTGCATGACAATGGTGTAAAAGTAATCGTTGGTTTGTATAAAGGTAGCAAATCTTGGGAAAAAGCGCAAAATGATGGCCTAACAGTTATGGAAGTAGCTGGCGCAGCAGCAGCAGCTGATATTGTTATGATTCTTCTTCCAGATGAAAAACAAGCAAAAATCTATAATGAACAAATTGCTCCAAACTTAAAACCAGGTGCGGCTCTAGCCTTTGCTCATGGTTTCAATATTCATTTTAATCAAATCCTACCTCCTGCTGATGCTGACGTCTTTATGGTTGCTCCTAAAGGACCTGGTCACTTAGTACGTCGTGTATTTGCTGAAGGCAAAGGGGTTCCTTGTTTGAAAGCTGTTTACCAAGATGCTTCCGGCCATGCTGATGATTTGGCGTTAGCTTATGCTTGGGGTGTTGGCGGAACTAGAGCTGGTGTACTAACTACTACTTTCCAAGAAGAAACAGAAACTGATTTGTTTGGTGAGCAAGCTGTTCTGTGCGGCGGTGCTACTGCTCTTGTAAAAGCAGGCTTTGAAACTTTAGTAGAAGCTGGTTACCAACCAGAAGTTGCTTACTTTGAATGTTTACATGAATTAAAATTAATCGTAGATTTGATGTATGAAGGCGGCATGGCCACTATGCGTCATTCCATCAGCGATACAGCTGAATACGGTGACTATATGATTGGCAACCGTATTGTTACGGATGCAACAAAAGTAGAAATGAAAAAAGTGTTAACAGAAATTCAAACAGGTGTATTTGCAAGAAATTGGATACTTGAAAACCAAGCCAATCGTCCTGAATTCTTAGCAATTAGACGTCGTGAGTCCGAGCATCAAATTGAAACAGTAGGTAAAAAACTACGTGGCATGATGAGCTGGTTGAAGAAATAAATTTTCATGAACTAAATAAGGTTTCTATAGAGACAGGAATAAGTACGCAGTTCTTGGTGCTTGAGCACCTTGAACTGCGTCCTCTCCCTTTTGGGGGGTAAATGTAAGACGAATAATATGAATAGAGGTGATTGGTATGGATCGTAGAATTAAAATTTTTGATACTACATTGCGTGATGGTGAGCAAACGCCGGGCGTATGCCTAAATATGCATGAAAAGTTGGAAATTGCCCAAAGTTTAGTCAAATTGAAGGTAGATGCCATTGAAGCTGGGTTTCCAGTGATTTCTCAAGGGGATTTTCTATCTGTGAGTCAAATTGCCGAGCATGTAAAAGGACCTATTATTTGCGGCCTTGCTCGGGCTAATAAAAAAGATATTGACGCCGCTGTCCAGGCATTAGCAAAGGCTGAGCGTCCGCGGATTCATACCTTTATTGCTACAAGCGATATTCATATGGAATATAAATTAAAAATGTCTCGGGATAAGGTGCTAGCATTAGCTGAAGAATCCGTGCGTTATGCGAAACAATTTGTAGAGGACATTGAATTTTCAGCAGAAGATGCCTCCAGGTCCGATTGGGATTTTCTCTGCCAGATTTATGGGAAGGCTATCGCAGCAGGTGCTACCGTTATAAATGTTCCAGATACGGTGGGCTATACCACACCTGACGAATATGGCGCTTTAATTCGCTATATTAAAACCAATGTACCTGGCGTTGATAAGGTAGATATTAGTGTTCATTGTCACAATGATTTGGGATTAGCTGTGGCTAATTCTTTAGCAGCCGTGCAAAATGGTGCGACCCAAGTAGAGTGCACGATCAATGGCCTCGGGGAGCGCGCTGGTAATGCGGCTATGGAAGAGCTTATTATGGCCTTTTATACCCGCAAAGATTACTATAAAGCAATTACCAATATTGATACCAAACAAATCTATCGAGCATCCACTCTCGTAAGTACGCTGACCGGTGTGGATGTACAAATTAATAAAGCCATTGTTGGGGATAATGCTTTTGCCCATGAGTCAGGTATACATCAGCATGGAATGCTCAACAATTCTCTAACCTATGAAATCATTTCTCCCGAAGTAATTGGTATTAGCCGCAATGCCATGGTTCTTGGCAAGCACTCAGGGCGCCATGCTTTTGAAGATCGTTTAAAACAAATGGACTATGATTTTGATAGTGAAACCATCAATGTACTATTTGCTAAATTTAAGGATTTGGCCGATCGTAAAAAAGTGGTATTTGATCGGGATATTGCAGCCCTTATCATTGATAAACCATCCGTACAACCAGAATACTACCGCTTAGCCTATCATCAGGTTGTTAGTGGCAGCCAAAGTGTGGCCACGGCTACCGTACGCCTTGAAACGAGCAATGGCACTATTGAACAAGCCAGTTGCGGAGATGGTCCTGTAGATGCAGTTTTTAAAGCCATCGAACAGGCCGTGGGTTTTGATATTGGTCTTAAAGATTACCAATTGAAAGCGGTCACTGCTGGTGAAGATGCGTTGGGTGAAGCTACGGTGTGGATAGAATATAATGAGACTGTATTTAATGGACGAGGACTTAGTACCGATGTCATTGAAGCCAGTGCGAAAGCCTATATTAATGCTGTGAACAAAAGGTTAACTGTGTGTGGAGATCCTAAAGCGCAGTAAGGGACAGGAGGAAAATAACATGGGTATGACAATGACAGAAAAAATATTTGCACGAAATGCTGGACTAGAAACAGTACAGCCAGGGCAATTAATCAAATGTAAGGTCGACGTAGTCCTAGGGAATGATATTACGACGCCGCCTGCAATAAAAGAATTTGATCGTATTGGTAAGCCAGTATTTGATAAAGATAAAATTGTACTTGTACCTGACCATTTTACACCCAATAAGGATATAAAATCGGCGGAACAAAGTAAAATCATGCGTCAATTTGCGAGAAAACACAATATTACTCATTATTTTGAAGTGGGTCGTATGGGTATTGAACATGTCTTATTACCAGAGGTTGGGCTCGTAGCACCTGGTGAAGTTATCATTGGAGCTGACTCTCATACCTGTACCTATGGAGCATTAGGAGCCTTTGCTACGGGCGTAGGATCGACAGATATGGGCGCTGCTATGGCAACCGGGGAAACTTGGTTTAAAGTACCATCTAGTATTAAAGTAGAACTTACAGGTAAAATGCCAGAATGGGTTAGCGGTAAGGATCTTATTTTAACGTTAATAGGCATGATTGGTGTGGATGGAGCTCGCTATCAATCCTTGGAATTTACTGGGGATGGAGTGGCTAATTTATCCATGACCGATCGTTTGACCATTGCTAATATGGCAATTGAAGCAGGGGCTAAAAATGGCATTTTCCCTGTGGATGAAATTACTATGGAATATATTACTGGACGCGTAACAAAGCCTTATGAAGTTGTAAAGGCGGATGAAGATGCTGTTTACGCGCGAGTTATTACCATTGATTTAAGTACGCTAACTCCTGTGGTGGCTTTGCCTCACTTGCCAGAAAATGTGCGTAGCATTACCGAGATTGATGAAATTAAAATTGACCAAGTAGTAATTGGTTCCTGTACCAATGGGCGCATTGAAGATTTAGCCCAGGCCGCTGGAATTTTAAAAAATCAGACCGTACATCAAGATGTGCGCCTCATTATCATACCTGGCAGCCAAGGGGTATATTTAGAAGCCATGAAGCAAGGCTATATTGAAATCTTTATTGAGGCTGGTGGCATTGTAAGTACGCCTACCTGTGGTCCATGTTTGGGCGGTTATATGGGGATATTAGCAGCTGGAGAACGGGCGGTAGCAACCACCAATCGTAATTTCCGTGGTCGTATGGGACATGTGGACAGTGAAGTGTACTTAACAGGACCAGCCGTGGCAGCAGCTAGTGCAATTACAGGGCGCATCAGTGCACCTTGGGAGGTGAAGTGATGATATTAGAAGGAAAAGTATGGCGTTATGGGGATAATGTGGATACGGATGTTATCATTCCTGCTCGCTATTTAAATACGGCAGATCCTAAAGAATTGGCGCAGCATTGTATGGAAGATATTGATACAACTTTTGCTAAAAATGTCCAGGATGGCGATCTTATGGTAGCTGATCGCAATTTTGGCTGTGGTTCCTCCCGGGAACATGCACCTGTCGCCATTAAGGCCAGTGGTGTGACCTGCGTTATTGCAGGCAGCTTTGCACGAATTTTCTATCGTAATGCCATTAATATTGGTCTTCCCCTTATTGAACTTGGGGATGAGGTAGAACAAATCAAAGCCGGACATGTTTTGCGCGTTGACTTAGTAGAAGGGAAACTTGAAAATAAGACAACAGGACAGACCTTTACTATTCAACCACTGCCTGGGTTTATTCGTGAGATTGCTCAAGCTGGTGGCCTAGTTAATTACGTTAAAGGGGAAAATAAATGAGTAATAAAAAAATTGTAGTAATCCCTGGCGACGGTATAGGCGAAGAAATAACAGGGGCTGCTGTGCGGGTACTTAAGAAAGTGGCCGCTAAAAGTCAACTGAGCTTAACTTTTGAAAAACAACTAGCTGGTGGGGCGTCCATTGATGCCTATGGTGTTCCCTTGACAGAAAGTGTTGTTAAGGCCGCAAAAGAAGCGGATGCTATACTGTTAGGTGCTGTTGGTGGTCCTAAATGGGATAATGTAGCGCCTGAACTGCGTGCGGAAAAGGCGATTCTTGGCCTGCGCAAAGAACTAGGCTTATATGCAAACTTACGCCCTATTCGTTTGTCGCCGACCTTAGTTGAACTTTCTCCATTAAAGCCTGAAGCCATTTCGGGAGTAGACATTTTAATTGTTCGCGAACTTTGTGGTGGCATTTACTTTGGGGAAAAGTGCGAATCGGCAATGGTGAATGGTGTAGAGCAAGCTTCGGATATGGAAGTATATACAGTGCCAGAAGTCAGTCGCATCATGCATCTTGCCTGCCAAGCAGCAAGACTTCGCCGGAAACAAGTTTTATCTGTGGATAAAGCCAATGTTTTGGCCACTTCTCGTTTGTGGCGCCGCACAGTGACCCAAATCGCTACTGAGTATAGTGATGTTAGCGTAAATCATATGTATGTTGATAACTGCGCTATGCAACTAGTATTAGCGCCTAAACAATTTGACGTTATTGTAACCAATAATTTATTTGGTGATATTCTAAGTGATGAGGCTGCTGTTCTTACAGGGTCTATTGGAATGCTGCCTTCTGCTAGTCTTGGCGATGGTACAGGACTTTATGAACCCATCCATGGATCGGCTCCTGATATTGCAGGACTTGGTCTTGCCAATCCCATAGGGACTATTTTATCGGCGGCTATGCTCCTTCGCTACTCGCTAGGAGAAGCGGCTGCTGCAGAAGCAATTGAACAAGCGGTAGACCGAGTGTTAGCAGAGGGTTATCGTACTGCTGATCTTTATAAAGAGGGTTATACCAAAGTAAGTACGGATGAAATGGCTAGATTGGTTGAAACACAATTAGGTTAGTGTCTTACGATCCAGGGAGGTGTCTGCTATGAAAATATCTGGTGCAAAAGCCATTGTAGAATGTCTGATAGAGCAAGGAGTTCATACTGTTTTTGGTTACCCAGGAGGACGCATTTTACCCTTATATGATGCCCTCTATGATGGGCCCATACGTCATGTTCGAACAGCCCATGAACAAGGAGCGATACATGCTGCCGATGGTTACGCCCGTGCAAGTGGAGAGGTCGGTGTATGTATTGCAACGAGTGGCCCGGGGGCAACGAATTTAGTGACGGGTCTCGCCAATGCCTATTTGGATTCAGTACCGCTAGTTGTAATTACGGGGCAAGTTCCTACGGAACTTATTGGTGCCGATGCTTTTCAAGAAGTAGATACTACAGGCATTACTATGCCTGTCACCAAACATAACTTTTTGGTGAAGGACGTTAAGCAACTTCCAGAAATTATACGGTTTGCCTTTCGTATTGCCCGCTCGGGGCGACAAGGCCCGGTACTCATTGATATACCAAGTGATATTCAATCCAAACTGTTTACTTTTTACCCGCCACCAACGGAACCTAGCCTTGGATCTGGACTGCAATTGTCAGAACGGGGTAATTTCCTGATTGATAAAGCTGTAAGAGTAATAGCTGCTGCCAAACAACCTCTGATGGTGGTTGGTGGTGGCGTGGTTTCTGCTGGTATGTATGAAGAGGTCATTAAAATTGCTGAAAAAATAAATATACCCGTGGTTAGTACGTTAATGGGACTTGGGGTTTTCAAGGCGGATCATCCTCAATTCTTAGGACTGACAGGTATGCATGGCAGTAAAGTGGCGAATAATGCTGTCCATAGTGCAGATGTAATTATCGCCATTGGCAGCCGTTTTAGTGATCGAGTTACCAATAATAAGCTAAAATACGCCGCAGGGAAGAGGTTTATCCATATTGATGTTGATCCGGCAGAGTTGGATAAAAATATTGCGACCCATATTGGCCTAGCGGGTAACCTAGACCAGCTATTGCCGATTTTGTATAATCGCATTACCGGCAGTGAGCAGACCGCTTGGTGGGCTAGTATTAAAAAATGGCAGCAAGAATTTAAAGTGGAACATAAGGAGGAAGTGTTAACCGCGCCATGGATGCTTAGACAAGTGGCAAAGGCGACGGAAAACCAGCCCTTTATTTTCACTACTGATGTGGGCAAACACCAAATGTGGGCCGCGCAAAATTTAAAGATCGAAGCGCCTCGCTCTTGGATTACATCAGGTGGTTTAGGCACCATGGGATTTGGCTTGCCATCGGCCATTGGAGCGCAAATTGCAGCCCCTGACAAAAGAGTCATTTGCATTGTGGGTGATGGTGGTATTAAGATGACGGGCTGTGAATTATTTACAGTAGCCAGCGAAAACTTACCCGTGATTACGATTATTGTTGATAATAGCTGTCTAGGGATGGTGCACCAATTGCAGCACTTATTCTATGAAAAACGCTACTCAGCTACCTTAGCGCCAACAAAAGTTGATTTTGTATATTTTGCAAAAGCTTTTGGTATAAACGCGCAGCTTGCAACCAATCAGCAAGAATTTAC
>JAPUES010000151.1 GCA_027492445.1 Sporomusaceae bacterium
CAGAAGCCATTTCCATTAACGAACAGCGCTTAATTGCTACTTCGGAAATACGGTGCGCTGGGCCAACCTTATCTGTAAATAATACAAGATATTCACCGCCTTATGAAATTAGGGTCATTGGCGAACCACAAACCTTAGAAAATTCTTTAAAGATGCGGGGCGGTGTTATTGAAACTTTGCAATTTTGGGGAATCCAAGTAACTGTAAAAAAACAAGACATTGTTGAAGTTCCAGCTTATAAAGGCACATTCCGCTTTGAATATGCGAAACCAGTAAAGGAGGTCGGTAAATAATGGTTTTACCGTTATTAGGACTTATTATTGGTATTGCTGCTGGGAGTCTTTTCCCTCTAACCATACCTGTTGAATATGCAAAATTTATGTCAGTGGCATTGCTGGCTTCTCTGGATTCCGTATTTGGCGGTCTAAGGGCGGGAGCAGAAGAAAAATTTGACAATACCGTATTTGTGACAGGCTTTTTTACAAATGCTTTAATGGCAGCAGGTTTAGTATTCATTGGCGAAGGATTAGGAATCGATTTATATTATGTGGCTTTGTTAGCCTTTGGGCTGCGAATATTCCAAAACCTAGCAATTATGCGGCGTTATTTTCTTAAAAAGTAAATTTTCTTTTTTAAATTAGCAATTTTCTAGGACTTTTGGTATAACTTATTAGGTATTATGTATTTTTCTTTAAATAAAAAAAGGGAATTTCATAATTATGTTGAAATAAATGGAATGATTATAATTTGTGCTAGGCGAGGGAATACATGGATAAAAGATATATCGCCGGGATTGATGTAGGAACGAGTACCATTAAAGTATTCATTGGAACAATGGATATGGATGGAAGCGTCCTAATCGTAGGTAGTGGCATCATGCCAACAGCAGGTTTGGAAAAAGGTAGCATTACAGATGTTCAGAAACTTGCTATGTCAATCCAACAAGCCGTTGCGTGTGCCATGTTAGCGACGAATAGTTCTGTGAAAGATGCTTATCTTGGTATTGGCGGTTTAGAACTTTGTTCTATAAGTAGTACTGGCAGTATTGCGCCAGAAAATACAAATGCTATTACCCATGAAGATATTAACCGTGTCTATCAGGCTGCGATTGTAGCAGCTGTACCTGATGATCATGAAGTTTTGCATATGTTACCAAAATATTTTTTGGTTGATAAACAGCGGCAAACGAATATACCCGTACTGCAAAAGTGTACTCAATTAGAAGTTGAGGTACATATTGTGACTATGCCTAAAAAAATAATAAATACTTTGGTCAGTGCTCTTGACAAACTAGGGATAGGTATTATTGGGGTTGTAGCAAGCTCCATCGTCACAACGCAGACCTTAGCTACGAGTGGTTTGCAAAATTATTTATTTGTAGATATTGGAGCAGGCACGACAGAGCTAATTTTATATCGTGATCGGCAAATTGATTTGTCTGCAACTCTGCCCTTAGGTGGAGATTATATTACCAGTGATATCATGAAAGGTTTTGATGTGAGTTATACTCATGCTGAGGATATCAAGAAGTATTATGCAAAGCTAGATAAAAATTTACGTGGGCAAAATATCATACTAGATTGTAACGATTATGGTACAACGGATAAACAAGTTTCTTATGATTTTTTATATGATATTATTGAAAGTCGCATTGAGGAGATAGTTTATTTACTAAATGATTATTTAAAAGTAACTTTAGGAGAATCTGCTATTGAAAAAGTGTTCTTAACGGGAGGCTGCGGGGCAATGCCTAGCTTTGCGGATAGTATGGAAAAAGGCTTTGAAAGGCCGGTTGAAGTTATCGCTACGAAGGAACTGCTTCATGAATATGCTAACCCTATGAATGTTGCTTGTTATGGAGTTTTAAAATATGCAATCAACCATATGCCGGCAATGCAAGTTATGAGTAGTCCTTCTAAGGAATCTTTTTTCAGTAAGTTTAAGAAGATATTTAAGAACTAAAATATAGGGACGTATAAGGAGGAAAAATTTCATGTTAGAATTAGATATGGACTTAGATCAGTTTGCTGCCATCAAAGTTATCGGTGTTGGTGGCGGTGGAAATAATGCTGTAAATCGCATGATTGCTGCTGGTCTTAGTGGAGTAGAATTTATATCAGTAAATACAGATGCTCAGGCATTAATGCACTCTCATGCTCCTTATCGTATACAAATCGGGGAAAAACTTACTAAGGGACTCGGTGCTGGTGCGAATCCGGAAATCGGCGAAAAAGCGGCCCAAGAAAGCCGTGAAGAAATCATAAAAGCCCTCAGAGGTGCGGATATGGTTTTTGTTACAGCAGGAATGGGAGGCGGTACAGGAACGGGTGCTGCTCCAATTGTGGCTGAATGTGCGAAAGAAGTGGGAGCATTAACAGTTGGTGTTGTTACCAAACCTTTTTCTTTTGAAGGACGTCGGCGTCAAGGACAAGCCGAGCTTGGGACTGCTAAATTAAAAGAAAAAGTGGACACACTGATTACAATACCCAATGATCGCTTACTACAAGTAGCCGATAAACGGACATCTATGATTGATGCGTTTCGTATCGCCGATGATGTTCTTCGTCAAGGGGTACAAGGTATTTCTGATTTGATTGCCGTACCTGGGCTAATTAATTTAGATTTTGCCGATGTGAAAACCATTATGACCGATACAGGCTCAGCATTGATGGGTATTGGCTATGGTTCTGGTGATAATAGAGCGGTAACGGCAGCGGAAGCGGCAATTAAGAGCCCGCTCTTGGAAACTTCGATTGAAGGTGCTAGAGGTGTTCTCCTAAACATTACAGGTGGATCTAGTTTAGGTTTATTAGAAGTCAATGAAGCAGCTGCTATCATTTCTGATGCTGTTGATCCAGAAGCAAATATTATCTTTGGTGCTGTTATTGATGAATCCTTCCAGGATGAAGTGCGTGTTACCGTCATCGCTACAGGATTCGATGGTAAACCTCTTAGTATACATGCTACTAAAGGGGAAGCTGCTACGGTTATTGAACCATTTAAAGTTCGTGATTTAGATATTCCAGCGTGGATGAGACGCTAAGCTTTTTTTGAAGAACAGCGTATGAAAACAAATGTTTTCATACGCTGTTTTTGTTTGTTTTTGCATAAGATTTTCACAAAACAGGTACCATGATTTTACAAAAAAAGAGGAACTGGTTTGCTATAATGGAATAAATCAGATCCCAAGACAATACAGTGCTAGGAAGAATATTGAAAATGATAATGATCAGAGGGAGGCAGATCAATTCCATTATAAATTCTAAACCGTTAGGTAGGTTATGTGAATGGCGATATATGCTGATATGCTATTTTTTATAAATATAATAATGAATAGTATTATTTTACTCCTTACAGCTTGGGCAGCAGGAATTCCTTACCAGCTCTGGCGCATTTTAATGGCTGCTACGGTAGGGAGCGCTTATGTCTTAGCTGGTCTATTACCAAGCATGAGTCTGACTCATCACCCCCTAGGTAAGGTAGCCATGTCTTTATTACTAGTTGTCATAGCTTTTGGCAAGAAACCAAAACAAACCGTTCTTTTACTTACAGGCTTTTTTTATATTGTAGGCTTTATCTTAGCTGGGGCTGTACTAGGATGGGTTCATTTTTGGCAAGCGACTAGCTTTGAGCAGCTTTCAGTAATCCTTCCACAATTCTCCTGGACCCAGCTCTTGTGGGGAAGTAGTGTAGGAATCCTGTTTATGGTTTTGATATTGAGACGGATGGTGACAAGGGTGGCTCGTCAAAATAATATCTATAAAGTAAGGATTGAATATGAAGGACGAAGAATAGAAGTTCTTGGTCTGCTCGATACTGGTAATGGATTATATACTATTACGGGCCATACCCCTGTAATAGTAATTAATTACAAGGAGATAATAGCACTGTTAAGTACACAAACCCTGCTGTTTTTAGAAAGAAATACGCCAGATAAGTGGCTAAACAATTTAGCTGAGTGTGAAGATGCAGTATGGTTGTCAAAAGTACAGGTCGTTCCCTATCGTAGCATTGGCTGTAAGAATATGCTAGTGGCCTTTCGGCCCGATCACCTTACCCTATGGAGTGGAGAGGACAGGATAGAAATAAGTGATGTAGTTCTTGGGATTTATAGCGGTACCTTATCCGAAGATGGTTCCTATGAGGCTTTACTACATCCACAGATTTTAAATGGTTTAAATAAAAAAAAGGGGGCAGGCATATGCGCATAACATGGCCAATCATTAAGTTAGCAATCAAACTTAAGATGATTGCCATTTTGCAAAAGGTAGGAGTACTAGAGGCGGATGAGGTCTTTTATGTAGGTAGCACAGAGGTGCTGCCACCCCCTTTGAGCAATGATGAAGAAGCGTTTTTACTCATTCGATTACAAGAAGGTGATACTACAGTACAACGGGTTTTTATCGAAAGAAATTTACGCTTAGTAGTGTATATCGCCCGCAAATTTGAAAATACGGGAGTTGGCATTGAAGATCTAATCAGTATTGGTACCATTGGCCTTATAAAGGCTGTGAATACCTTTGATCCAGTTAAACGCATAAAACTTGCTACCTATGCCTCACGTTGTATCGAAAATGAAATTTTAATGTACTTACGGCGAAATAATAAAACACGTTCTGAAGTATCTTTTGATGAACCCTTAAATATTGATTGGGATGGAAATGAATTACTATTATCCGATGTACTGGGCACTGAAAATGATATTATCTATAAATCCGTAGAAGAGGAAGTGGATAAAACCTTACTACATACCGCCATGAATAAATTATGCGGCCGGGAACGAAAAATCATGGAACTACGATTTGGCTTAAATGGAGATGGGCTAGAACGCACACAAAAAACAGTAGCGGATATGCTCGGTATTTCCCAATCTTATATTTCAAGATTAGAAAAGAGAATTATTAGGAGATTGCGTAAAGAGATAACCCGTATGGAATAAATTACATATCAGTCTGTGACTTGGCCTTGCCAAGTCTTTTTTTATGCATAAAACTTGCTAACCATGGCAATAATGCTCATGTAAGGTAATGAGCTTTTCAGGTTTGGGAAACTTATGGGAGGTATGTAAATGATTATTAACAAAGTGGAAATTTGTGGTGTAAATACAGCAAAACTCCCGGTGCTTTCCGCTACAAAAATGCGTGAATTATTTGTAGTACTACAAAATGGTGAATTATCCGTGCGAGAACAATTAATATATGGGAATTTGCGCTTGGTCTTAAGCGTCATTCAGCGCTTTAATAACCGGGGTGAATACGTAGATGATTTATTTCAGGTTGGCTGTATTGGTCTTATGAAAGCCATCGACAATTTTGACCTTTCCCAAAATGTTAAATTTTCCACTTATGCTGTACCTATGATCATTGGTGAGATTCGGCGCTACTTACGAGACAACAATCCCATTCGTGTGAGCCGCTCTATGCGGGATATTGCCTACAAAGCCTTGCAGGTGCGAGACTCTCTAGTATGTAAGCATTCTCGCGAACCATCTATTAGCGAAATTGCTGAGGAACTTAAAATGCAGCGGGAAGATGTTGTTTTTGCCCTTGATGCCATTCAAGAACCTATTTCTTTATTTGAACCCATTTATCATGATGGTGGCGATCCCATTTTCGTAATGGATCAGATTAGTGATAGCAAGCATTTAGATTTTAATTGGCTAGAAGGGGTAGCCATAAAAGACGCCCTATATCGCTTAAGTGATCGAGAAAAACATATCCTCAATCTGCGCTTCTTTGAAGGTAAGACACAAATGGAAGTAGCGGATGAAATTGGTATCTCCCAGGCACAAGTATCCCGTCTAGAAAAAGCCGCCATTGGACATATGCGTAAATATATTTAAGAACTTTTATTCTTTGTCCCTCATATACTGTATGGAACAAGCAGATGTAGGGGGTAGGGATTCATGTTAAAAACATCCGATCTTAGAATTAAAGAGGTAATCAATACCATCGATGGCAAACGATTAGGATCTATCACGGATATTGAAATTGATATTGAAAGTGGTAGATTAACAGGGATTGTAGTGCCAGGTAGTGGAAAATTCCTTGGACTATTTAGCCGTAATGAAGATGTAGTCATACCTTGGGAAAAGATTAATAAAATTGGCTCTGATGTGATTTTAGTAGAAGCAACCGCATTTCCAGAAACAAAACAATTAGAGTAAGAGTAGGCAGGGTACATACTAAGAATTGCATAGGAAAAAGCTCTTTAACTGTTATAGTTAGAGAGCTTTTCGTGCTATTGTAGGTTGTTTTTAGGCAGGGATTTGTGATTTAACAACGAATTTGAAAATATAGACAAAATGATAGCTACACCAGCTCAGTAGAGAATCAGAGTACAAACAATATTGGTGCCTTGTCTATAAACAAGGATGTGAAGTTTTAGAAGCGTAGAAGAGGAAGCAAAGTATGATTTATTTGTTTGATAGGATTGCTAGTTTTTCAGATGAACTATTTTGGCGTAGTCTAAAGGTCATTCCCAAGGAGCGAGTAGAAAAGGCAATGAAGTTTAGAAATATGCTAGACCAAAAACTATCCGTCATTGCTTATTTACTATTGGTGTACGGATTAAAAAAAGAATATGGAATTTTTGAAGAGTTGACTTTTGGCTTTAGAGACAATGAAAAACCATATTTAAGAAAGTATCCTGATATCTTTTTCAATATTAGCCATTGTAAGTATGGAGTAGTATGTGCCATTTCGAACAGGGAAGTCGGCATTGATATTGAGGGAATCGAAAGTTATGACGATGAAGTAGCAAAATATATTTCCAATGAGGAGGAATATAACAAGCTTATTCATTCGAAGAATCCTAGGGTAGAGTTTTGCAAATTGTGGACAGTAAAAGAAAGTGTCTTAAAATTTACAGGGGAAGGCATTTGTACAGATTTAAAAAGCGTATTACCAAATAGACAGGTTATATTTAAAACCTTATGTTCCGGGGATGAGAAGTATGTAATCACCGTGTGTGAAATAAGACAGTAGAAAGGACAAGGTAACAACATGAAAAAAGATTTATTAGTAAAAAAAATGTATTATAGTATGCTACAACCCACGTTGATTACAAACTTGGTTATTTCAGTTGCCGCTTTTTCTGATGCCATGATTTTAGGCAATTTTTTGGGCGAGGCGGCCCTTTCAGCCTTAGCTTTTGTTATGCCTGTTTTTATGTTGATGAATATCTTTACGATTATGATTGCTGGGGGCGGGGCAGTAGCTGTTAGCATAGAGAATGGTAAAGGTAATAAAGAAATGGCGGATAAGCACTTTAGTATGACGCTGATAATGGCAGTGGTGATAGGAGTACTTTTTTCCACACTTTGTTTGGTGTTCCTAGATCCCCTTATTTATCTCTTAGGGGCAAGGGGAGAAATGATTAGCCTTGTAAAAGAATATCTGACCATCTTCGTGTCGATTGTTACTTTATTTATCTTGTCAGGGTGCCTTCAGCTTGCGGTGCGCAATGCTGGGAGACCACAGCTAAGTATGGTAGCAACCTTAACCTTTATTGTGATGAACATAGTACTAGGAATTGGATTTGTTGGTTTTACCAATATGGGGATTGCTGGCGCTGCCTGGTCGCTGATGCTCTCGCAGTTGGCCAGTATTTCAGTCGTAGCATCTCATTTTTTCACAAAAAAGAATCACATGCGCTTTACATTTCGTATTAACCTAGGGTCGTTTTTAGCAATTATTAAAAATGGTGGAGGTACTTCTACCACTTATATCTATAAATTTTTTACTATCTTGGTATTCAATAACATAATCATGGGCGTTGCAGGGGTTGATGGAATTGTTGTTTATTCAGTTATCGCTAGCATTGCCAGTATTGCTTTGGCAATTTTTGAGGGGTTAAGCCAAACCATGCAGCCACTGGTAAGTACATATGTTGGCGAGAAAAACAACTGCGGTATTCGGGAAACCATGAAATTATCAGCCAAAAGCGCAGTGGTATTGTGCAGTGGGGTACTAGTACTATTGCAGCTCTTTCCCTCCGTCATTACTAAAATTTTTGGGATAACAGATCTAGCAATTATTGCAAGTGCAACCGAAGGAATACGAATTTATAGCCTATGTATCCTATTTACTTGCTTTAATGCAATGATGGGCTATTATTATCAATTTATTCAAAGACAAAAAATCACAATCCTTTTGATTGCAGTTAGAGAACTAGTGGTATTAGTACCATGTGTAGTAGTGTTATCCTCATGGTGGGGCTTACAGGGAATTTGGTTAGGCTTTGTCATTACGGAGATCCTTGCCATGGCAACTTGGCTGATAATGGCTAAGGTAACGAGTAAACAATCTCCAGTAGTATTATCAAGTATATTGCTGCTTGCTAAAGAAATAGACGAAAAGGCATTGGTCTTGAGTATATGGGCACAGGAAGCAGAGGTTTTTAAGGCGATAAAGGAAGCGGATGCTTTTTTACAGAGTCATGAGGTGGATGATCAACGGCGTAATAGAGTGATATTAAGTATTGAAGAAATTGGGATGAATATTGTAACGCATAATCAAGACATAAAAAATAAGATTATAGAAATTCAAATATCCTTAGGTAATGAGATTCGCCTGCTTATTCGCGATAATTGTCAAAGCTTTGACCCCACACAATGGGCTGGGCAGCAAGAAGGACAAGCTACTAATTTGGGGTTACTGCTTGTTAAAAACAGTACCAGTACCTTTGAATACCTACCGACCATAGGATGCAATCGAGTGATACTAACCTATTAAAAATATTGAGCCACTTACCTTTTGGTAGGTGGCTTTTCCAATGGTAGTATTTTTTACATTTATAGCAGGAAAGGCACAACCTAGGCGTAGAATAATGAATAAAGTTAAATATCTAGTATTTTAATCTTTCAACTGCTGATAATAGTATGATAGAATGAATGAGCTATCTTTATGTTTGTTAGCATACAATTGTTTTTTTAATAGGATTATACATTATTTTGCTATAGATATTACCAGTTTTGAACGGAAAGTTAGGAATTTGAATTTATGTGAAGTGAGGAATCATTGGCTATGAAAATCAAAAAACGAGATGGACGTGAAGTTACATTTGATGAAAATAAAATAACAGAAGCTATTTTTAAAGCGGCTAAAGCCGTGGGCGGGGCCGATAAACAGCTAGCTATGGAATTAACCTTAGATGTGCTAAGGCTGTTAAAACAAGAATATACCAGCGGTATGTATGGGGTAGAAGAAGTACAAGATGCCGTTGAAAAGATTTTAATTGAAAAGGGACATGCAAAAACAGGAAAAGCCTATATTTTATATCGGGATAAACGAACCCGGATGCGGGATGCCCAGTCTTATTTAATGGATGCTGTGGCTGAAATCCTAGTCGAAGCCAATCGCGACAATAAAAACAGTTCTAACTCCCCAGCGGCTAAAATGCTGCAGATTGCCAGTGCAGCAAGTAAAGCTTATTACTTGAATCGCTTACTGCCAGAGCATATGGCAACGGCTCATCTAAAAGGGGATATACATATTCATGACTTGGAGTTTTACGGTACTACCTTAACGGGCCTACAAATTCCATTAGGAAAATTGCTAAAGAATGGCTTTCATAATGGCTATGGCTATATAAGGCGCCCGAAACGTCCGGCATCAGCGGCAGCACTGGCAGCGATTATTTTGCAAAGCTCCCAAAATGATATGCATGGTGGACAATCCTTTGCTTTTTTTGATCGGGATATTGCTACCTTTATGCATAAGGTAGAAGAAGAAGAAGTATATCAAGCCATGGAAGCCTTTATTTATAATCTAAATTCCATGCATAGCCGGGCAGGGGCGCAAGTTCCCTTTTCTAGTGTTACCGTGGGGACTGATATTACCCCTGCAGGACGAATGGTAACTAAGAACCTGTTATTAGCCTATGAAAAAGGACTTGGGCATGGAGAAACGCCGATTTTCCCTACTATTATTTTTCGCATTAAAAATGGCGTGAATTTCAAAAAAGGTGATCCGAATTATGATCTATTTAAACTTGCCATTCGCGTTGCATCTCAGCGGCTAAATCCCACCTTTAGTTTTGTCGATGCTTCCTTTAATAAAGCCTATGATGACCAGGTTACCTATATGGGGTGCCGCACGAGGGTCATGGAAAATCGGTGTGGAGAAACGGTAACCGACGGGCGGGGAAACCTAAGCGTGACCACCATTAATTTACCAAGACTGGCCATTAAAGCGGAACGAAATTTAATGAAATTTTACCAAAGTCTGTCTGATCTTTTAGATTTAATCTGCGAGCAATTGCTCCATCGCTATGAAGTGCAAGGGAAATTAACCGTGCAAGACATGCCTTTTTTAATGGGACAAGGCCTATATTTAGATTCGGAAAAGTTAGCACCCAATGATAGGATTGCTGACGTCATCAAAAACGGCACCCTCTCCATTGGCTTTGTGGGGTTAACAGAAACCTTAATTGCTTTAACGGGGTATCATCATGGAGAAAATGAAGAATCCCAAATCCTAGGTGAAGAAATTGTAGCCTTTATGCGTAACAAAGCGGACCGGGCTACTGATAAATATAATTTAAACTACAATCTTTTTGCCACCCCAGCCGAAGGTTTATCTCAGGGGTTTGTAAAATTAGATTGTAGTGAATTCGGCATTATTCCCGGTGTAACGGATAAGGAAGAATACACCAACTCTTTTCATATCCCCAGTCATTATCAGCTAAGTATGCAGGAAAAGATTCGCATCGAAGGAGTCTATCATAAATATACCAACGCTGGTCATATGAGCTATGCAGAATTTCCAGCACCACCAGTCAATAATCTGAGTGCCGTGGAAGAAATCATTCGTTATATGGGTAAATGCGATATGGGCTATGCCGCTATCAATTTCCCTGTAGCCTTTTGTGAGAGCTGTGGTTATCTTGGCGCTATGGATAGTGATTGTTGCCCAAACTGCAATGCCGCTACCATCCATCAAGTGATACGCCGCAATGGGTACTTAAGCATTAAGGAAGAAGTAGTAGAAACAAAGGACGAAGAAATAGAATAAGGATAACACCTTATAGGAGTGATGTTATTGACTTGGCATTTAAAAGAAAAATTACAAAACATACTGGCTGAGGAACAAGGGGCGCTCGTTTTTCCCCCTGGTTCTCGCTATGGTTTTGCGTTAGTATATCCCAATACCTATCATGTTGGTATGTCCAATTTAGGATTTCAGATTATATACCAGCAAATTAATAGTCGAGGGGATACGGCTTGCGAACGAATGTTCTTGCCGGATAGAAAAACAGAGCCAGAATATATTCGTACCAATACACCCCTTATGACCATTGAAACCCAGCGCTCCCTCTATGAATTCCCCCTCATTGGTTTTGCTTTAACCTTTGAGATGGATTATTTTAATGTACTGCAAATCTTATCCTTAGGTAAGGTTCCATTACTTGCAAGTGAACGAGGGGATCATCATCCTTTTGTGATTATCGGCGGACCATGTGCTACCTTTAATCCAGAGCCTTTAGCAGATTTTGTAGATCTTTGCATTATAGGTGAAGGGGAAGAAGTCATACATAATGTCTTAGATACCTATTATGAGGGGCGGGAGAAGGGGCTTTCTCGCCAAGAATTATTATTTGACTTTGCCCAAATTGAAGGCGTATATGTACCTGCTTTTTATCAGCCAACCTATGAGGAAGATGGTAGTATTAAAGCCATTGCCGTAGCAGCAGGAGTACCTTCTAAGGTGCGACGCCGCTTTGTTGCGAATTTAGATGACTACGAAGCACAAACGGTTATTGTCACGTCAGATACGGAATTTAAGGATATGTTTTTGATTGAAGTGGCGCGGGGCTGTGGTAGGCATTGTCGTTTTTGTATGGCCGGCTATTGTTTTCGTAACCCGCGGGTGCGCTCCCTCGATAAATTAAAAATTGCCATTGGAAAGGCCAAGGAATTTCGCAGTAAAGTAGGTTTAATGGGGGCTGCCATTTCCGATTATCCTGAAATTGATGCCTTATGTGCTGCGGTCTTAGAGCAAGGTATGAATATGTCCGTTGCTTCCTTAAGGGCTGACACCTTGACCCATGGGCTTGTAGATGCCTTGGCGAGTAGTAAGCATAAAACCATTA
>JAPUES010000152.1:0-9122 GCA_027492445.1 Sporomusaceae bacterium
GCACCATTAGGGCCAATCAGACCGATGAGTTCCCCTTTATCAATACTAACTTCAAAGTTAGATACTGCTTTTAAGCCGCCAAATACTTTAGAAAGTTTAGTTGCCTTCAGTAGTGCCACGTTTGTTACCTCCCATCAGCCGACCAAACATTTTAAGGCTCAATTCTTTGTTGCCAAATAATCCTTGTGGACGATATAACATGAGTATAATAAGTAGTAGAGAATAAATAATCATCCGCCACTCAGGATAACCTGCAAGGGCTGCGGATATAAAGGTGAGTAGTACTGCCGCTGTAATCGAACCACTGATACTGCCAAGACCGCCAAGCACTACAATCGTCAAAATATCAAAGGACTTCATAAAGGTAAAAGAAGCAGGATGAGCAATATAGAAATAGTGGGCAAATAAGGCGCCAGCAACACCAGCAAAAGCTGCTCCGATGGTAAAGGCCATTACCTTATATTTAGTCGTGTCAACGCCCATAGCTTCTGCCGCAATTTGATTTTCCCTTACAGCAATACAAGCTCTGCCATGGGTTGAATTAATAAAGTTTCTAATAAAGAATACAGTAAATACCGTTACGAAAAACACCCAGGTAAAGGTGGTATAACGGGGAATTCCCATAAATCCAGAAGCTCCGCCAACATAAGGAATATTAAGAATTGTAATTCGTATAATCTCCCCTAATCCTAAGGTGGCAATCGCTAGATAGTCCCCATCCAATCTAAGGGTAGGTAGTCCAATCACAAAACCTAAAAAGCCCGCTGCTGCTGCACCGCCGAAAATAGCAATCAGAAAAGGCAGCTGAAATTTAACAGTAAGAACCGCTCCCACATAGGCACCAACCGCCATAAACCCCGCATGTCCAATGGAAAACTGCCCCGTAAAACCATTAATCAAATTCAAGCTCACAGCAAGAATAATATTAATACAAACTAATACAATATTCAGTTGCCAAAATGGCCCGATTACATCTAAGCTAATCAGCGTCTGCATCACAGCATATACGGCTATACATGCAGCAAAGGATAGCAAGACCCGTTTATTATTTCCCATTTTATTTGCCACCTACACTTTCTCACGAACATTTTTACCAAGTAAGCCTGAAGGCTTAAATAATAAAATAATAATTAAAATGGCAAATGCCGCAGCGTCGCGGAAGGTAGATGAGATAAAACCACTCACCAACGCTTCAATAACACCTAAAATAATACCGCCTAACATCGCTCCTGGAATGATGCCAATACCACCAAGTACGGCTGCAACGAAGGCTTTTAATCCTGGCATAATACCCATTAGTGGATCAATGGAGTTATAATACACGCCAACTAGCATCCCGGCAGCGGCGGCTAATGATGATCCAATGGCAAAGGTAATAGAGATAACGCGGTCAACGTCAATTCCCATAAGCTTTGCAGCATCTGTATCAAAGGATACAGCACGCATCGCCTTACCGATTTTTGTACGCTGTACGATATAAGTCAAAATGACCATCAAGGATAAAGCAACTGCCAAGATAAGTACTTGTTGGCTATTGACTACAATATTACCAAAGGTAAATACTTCTGCTTGAAAAATTGCGGGAAAAGTACGTGGTTGAGGGGAAACAAGTAAAATACCGCCGTATTCTAATAATAAGGATACACCGATTGCCGTAATCAAGATGGCAATGCGCGGTGCATATCGCAAGGGCCGATAGGCCAATCTTTCAATAACTACCCCGACGATAGCTGCTACAGTCATAGCAAGCAAGAGCGCTGGGAAAAAAGAAAGTTTTAGTGTTGTCGTTGCAAAAAAAGCAACATAGGCTCCTACCATATAAATATCACCATGGGCAAAATTTATTAATTTAATAATACCATAAACCATGGTATATCCTAAAGCAATAAGTGCATAAATGCTTCCCAGGGATATCCCGTTAATAAGTTGTTGTAACAATTGCTGCGCAAATGTAAATTCCATGGGCATACCTCCTAAAAAATTAACCAATAACTTACTTTTTTTCTTTACAAAAGGGATAAGACGATAGCCTTATCCCTTTTGCTGTTAGCCTTTTAAATTAGCCTTTTAATTAAGGATTGACTTTTTCCTTAAAGGTTTGCTTACCATCTTTCATTTCGATGATAACCGCACTCTTCACTGCATCATGTGTTTCATTAAGAGTTATCTTTCCTGAAACGGCAGTATAGTCTTTTGTTTTTGCTAATTCATCTTTGATTTTAACCGTATCTACACTATTTGCTCTTTTAATAGATTCAATGACCATCATCGTAGCATCATAGGCAAGAGCTGCAAAAGCATCAGGAGTTTCATTATATTCTTGTTTGTATGCTTCAACAAAAGTCTTAATTTCTGCACTATTATCATCTGGGGAATAATGATTTGCAAAGAAAGTATTATTAAGAGCCGCTCCTCCAGCGATTTCAGGAAGTTTAGCGGAATCCCAACCATCTCCACCTAAAACTGGCATAGTAAGACCAATCTCACGAGCTTGTTTTATGAGCATACCAACTTCTTGGTAATAACCAGGTACAAATACTACATCCGCATTTGCAACTTTTATTTTAGTTAAGGTCGCTTTAAAATCAGTATCTTTCGCTAAATAAGCTTCCTCTGCTACAATTTGTCCACCATTTTTTATAAAGGTTTCTTTAAAGAATTGTCCTAGACCTTTAGCATAGTCACTAGAATTATCAATATAAATTGCGGCAGTTTTTGCTTTCAATGATTTGGATGCAAAATTAGCCATTACAGAACCTTGAAACGGATCAATAAATGCTGCTCTAAACATAAAATCTCGCACTTTATTGGTAGCAGGATCTACTGTTACCTTAGGGTTAGATGCTGTAGGGCTAATGGCAAGAACTTTGTTATCTTGATTAACCTGAGCGCCAGCAATTACACTAGAAGAAGCGATAGGAGCAATTACTGCCACTACTTTATCTTGTGTAATTAATTTTTGCATAGAATTAGCTGCTTCCGCTGCTTCACTTTTATTGTCAGCTATTACTAAATTCAACTGTTTTCCGAGAACACCGCCTTTAGTATTGACCTGCTTAATCGCAAGCAGTGCACCATTGCTTGCTGACTTTCCAAAAGTAGCATTATTCCCTGTCATTTCTAAATTGGCACCAATCTTAATTGTATCTGAAGAACTTTGACTTCCTCCGCACCCCGTCATCACGACGGCTAACATGGCAATTAATGCAACTACGCCAGCTATGGTTTTCATTTTTTTCATAAACATTCTCCCTTTGTTTTATGAATCAGGATTTAGCAAGAATTGTACCAAAAATTAACTATAAATTTTCCATTTCGACAAAAATCTACACGTATCCTTCTTGGTTTGTCCTTTCAGAGTGAATAGTCTTGCACAATATAAGGTATATTATAGACAGATTATTTTACACTGTCAATGCTCCCAAAACAGACTTTTGGCTAATTGTCCACCCCACGTGTACTTTTTGCTTTTTTGTACAACGTGATCGACAATTAGCCATCTTAAGTCTTCTGTATTATATTAAGGATTAATTTTTTCTTTAAAGGATTGTTTACCATCTTTCATTTCGATAACTACACCACTTTTGATTGGGTTATGGCTAGCATCTAATGTAATAACGCCCGTTACCACTTGCAAATCTTTTGTTTGTTCTAGTGCATCTCTTAGTTTTACTGGGTCAGTGCTATTGGCCCGTTTAAGAGCATCAATTGTCATTAATGCTGCATCATAACCTAAAGCAGCTAATGCACTAGGCTCCATACCATATTCAGCTTTATAAGCCGCAACAAACTTTTGAATGCGTGGATCTGTATCTTGGGCTGAATAATGATTACTGAAGTATGTATTATTGAGTGCTTCTGCACCTGCAATTTCTACAACCTTAGGATCATCAAAACCATCTGTTCCGATTAGCGGTACATTAATACCAAGCTCACGAGCTTGCTTTGCAATTTTGCCTACTTCTTCATAATAAGCTGGAATAAAGATAGTATCGGCATTCATCACTTTAATTTTCGTTAATGTAGATTTGAAATCTTGATCTTTTTGCAAGAATGCTTCTTTACCAATGATTGTTCCGCCATTTTTCACAAATTGAGCTTCAAAGGATTCAGCAAGTCCTTTAGAATAGTCAGAGCTGCTATCAATGTAAATGACCGCAGTTTTTGCTTTTAAGGATTTAGTAGCAAAGTTAGCCATTACACTGCCTTGGAAAGGATCGATGAAACAAGCACGGAAAGCATAAGGCTTCACTTTACCATTTTCGTCAACTGTAATTTTAGCATTCGTACCCGTTGCCGTAAGTACAGGAACTTTATTATCTTGGCCTACTTGTAATGTTGCCAGTACGTTAGAGCTAGCGACAGGTCCTAGTACAATCGAAACTTTATCTTGTGTAATAAGTTTGGTGATTGCATTAGTAGCCTCAGATGGTTCTGACTTGTTATCAGCAGTAACCAATATAAGTTTTTTTCCAAGAACTCCACCAGCAGCATTGGCTTCTTTAAACGCCAATTCAATACCATTCAATGTTTGCTTACCAAAATTAGAAATACCACCCGTTAACTCGAAGTTAGCACCAATTTTAATTTCCTTAGATTCCGCTGCGGGCTTTGAACTACAACCCGTTAGCATCGTACCAAACATAGTTATAACTATTAATAGTCCAATAAATGATAAGGTTTTTTTTGACATTAGATTTCCCCCTCATAATATAAAAATTTATTACTACATAAAATTACTTTCTACAGTACAAACTATTGCTAGCATCTCTCCTTTATTGTTATGTTTTCCTTGGTATAACCCAGTTCCCCAAATAGCATTACTAGTACTGGTTCATTTTAGGTTTCTACCTTTACAACTACCTACTAAACAATGTTCGTCTCCAAGATATATTTGTGTGTATATCTGATTATATTGGTTCCCTGAAATACTGTCAATACTCTTTAAATGGTTCTTTACACGAAAAATAAAAAAAGACATCAATACTATAAAAATAGTACTAATGTCTTTTTCTAAATCAAGCTCGTTTATATTATAATAGGTTGTTTATTCTCATGCATTGACCAAATGCCACAAGGACAAGCGCCAGCACAAATACCGCAACCAATACATTTATTCGGATCTGAGTAGTATTCAAAACCACCCTCAGGTAGCACTTTACGAGTTATGGCATTTTCCGGGCATGCCTTTTCACACATATGACAATCTCGGCAAGTACCACAGCTAATGCAGCGCAAATGATCTTCATTGGCTTCAGGCACTTCACAGCTGTGACATTTATTGAAATATGCTGTACTTAATCTCTTAGTGTCAATCTTAGTTTTAACTTCAGCTTGATGTACTGCACCTGTCAAATAAGTGTCTACTGCAAGAGCTGCTTGCTGCGCTGCACCAATAGCATCTACCAAGCGTCCAGGCTTAACAGTATCACCTGCGGTATATACACCATCAGCAATTTTATAATCAATGCCTGTTTTCAAATAACCCCGCTCGATTGCAATACCTTCAGGCAAAAAGTCTAATTCAGGCATTTCACCAACATTTACAATGACAGTATCTGCTTCAATGAGTTCACCATTTGTTGTAATAATACCTGCCGCAGTAACTTCTTTTGTAAAGACTGGCCACATGATTTTACCACCTAGTTCTTCAACATGAGCAATTTCTATGGCATCCGCTGCTGGGCGTTGCACATCGATACAAATAACCTGCTCCGCTCCCATTTGATAAGCACCAACGGCAGCATCCATTCCTGAATTTCCGCAACCAATAACAATGACTTTTTTACCAACGGTAGGATTTTTACCCTTATTCACCGCTTTTAGGAAATCAATCCCTTTGATAACAAGTTCATGACCTGGCCAAGGGAATACGCGGCCATTATGTCCACCAGTCGCTACAACCACTGCATCATGACTATTTTTAATTTCCATAAACTTTTGTTTATCTACCATGGCATTTGTTTTAAAAACAACGCCCATGTCTTCAATCCGTTTAAGCTCTGCTGCTAAGGTTTGTTGTGGCAAGCGAGAACGTGGTATAACCTGTTCCATTTTACCGCCCATGCGTTCATCCGCTTCAAAGACAGTTACATCATGGCCTTTACGAATGAGCTGCCATGCTGCTGTAAGTCCTGCAACACCGCCACCAATAACAGCCACTGTTTTACCAGTTTTACCTTCAGCTTTAGAAATGGTCGCATCCGTTGAATAGGTTCCGAGTTTGCCAATCTGTACCGAGATATCTACTTTGCTACGCGTACAATCATCCATACATAGATTAGGACAAACGGCCCCGCAAACAGAACCAGGGAATGGTGTATAATCGAGTACTAAGTTATAAGCCTCCTCAATATTACCTTCACGCAATAAGTTAAAACGGCGCTGGGATGGTATAGAAGCTGGACAATTAAACTCACAAGGTGCAGCATACACTCCATTTTCCCAGATTGGCACGCGTTGTCTATAAAGATTCGTTGTTACTAAACCAATAACATTAAAGTCATCTTTACATACATCGCTAAAAATTCCGCCTGCTACCCATTTTTCTTTACGAAATGGCTGTACATTGGTATTTACCATTTTAGGCCGTTCATCATACGTCAAGGGAACTACCTTTTGCCAGTCTTCCCATTTACTTAGTTCTGTGCGAATCTCTGGATGGGCAACTGCGGTGAGGAATTCATCCATTTTTCCATCGAGATAAGCAATATCCTGAGCTGCAAGTGGCAGTATTTTTACATCTTTGCGGGAAATTCCTGAAGCATTTCCCCGGAAATATAGTGTCCCGCCTACCATACCAACACAAGAACGGTCACCTAGTATTGATTCAAATTGGGCACTGTCATACCCACAGACTACAGCAACGCCGCCTGACATAAATTCAAAGGAAAAACTTCCGCAATTTTTTAATACCCAAAATTCTGGTGGTGCATAAAGAGGGTCATGTTTCATCATGGAACCCGATCTTGTACCGGCACGACCACCAATATAAATAGTACCAGCAGCAGCGCAATGGGCTGCTGTATCACCAGCATCTCCCTTGACTACAATTTTACCGCCAGCATTCAGCCAGCCTACATCGGCAGAAGCTGATCCCTCAACGATTATTTCCGTTCCCTCTAGGCACATGGAACCGACACGTTGTCCTGGATTGATTACTGAAAATTTTAGGTCTTTTCCTTCTGGATGCCACAGTGGTCCACCAATATCATGTTGGCCGGAAGCTTCAATATAAAATTCAGTTTCACCTGCCGCAATGGCCTCATTAATCGCTTCTAAAAGATCTTGGGTCGACATACGTTGATTTCCATCAAGACTAATTATTTTAAACATGCTGCTTCCCTCCTAACACACGTATTGGATAGCCAATTTATCAGCAATCGCTTTATCTGTAGTAACTAAGGCATCGGAACGCCCTACTGGCACTGAACTATTACCGATTGGCGCCATTAATTTCTTAAGTTCACTATCAAGAGCTAACATATACTCTACAATATTTTGTGCTGCTTTATCAATGTCAAGGCGTTGTACCAATCTTGGGTCTTGGGTACAAATTCCAGCAGGACACTTACCGGTATAACAAGAATTACATCTTCCTTGTTCATTACCAATACAGCCCATAAGCTGAATGAGTAGTTTACCAATAAATACACCATTGGCCCCTAAACATATCATTTTAAAAGCATCAGCTGCCGCATTACCTGTAAGACCCACACCACCGCCAGACCACAATGGAATCTGTCCTTGGCGACCTTGTTTCACAGCAGACAAATAACACTCACGTGTCTTAGAAACAATCGGATGACCTGTATTATCAAGGGATACTTCATTGGCTGCACCAGTTCCCCCTTGAATACCATCTAAAAAGAAACCACCACAAATTCGATAAGGATCACGAAGAAGATTATTATATACGGATACAGAAGTGGCTGATGCTGCGCACTTAATAGCTACTGGCACTCTAAATTTAAAGGCCGCATTCATGGATAAAAACATTTTTTGTACCGATTCTTCAATAGAATAAAGTCCTTGATGATTCGGTGGAGACATAAGGTCAGCCTTAGGCACACCACGAATGGCTTGTACATGAGAAGCAACTTTAGCCGCAGGCAATAGACCTCCATCGCCTGGCTTAGCACCTTGACCAATTTTAATCAATACGCCAGCGGGGTCTACTTTCATTTTGGGAATAGCTTTTACAATACGGTTCCAACCAAAATGACCTGATGCAATTTGTAAAATCATATATTTAAGTTGTTCTGATTCTAGTAACTTAACCGGCATACCGCCTTCACCAGAACACATACGAACAGGCATATTATATTGTTCGTTCAAATATGCAGTTGCCAAGGAAATGGCTTCCCAAGCTCTAGTGGACAATGCACCAATGGACATGTCACTAAAAATTACAGGATAAATCCAATTCACTGGTGGTAATTTTCCAGCAAGGTTTATTTCTCCATTATTTACGGTTAAGGGAATTTCATTGGCAGGTAGTACACGACCAAATGGAGCTAAAATATCAAAAGTATGACGCTCGGAGTCAAGAGCCGGATCCGTCATTTGGGAAATACGTCCAACGATGATTTTGTCCAATGTTCTATCACTATTAAGATTGGTACGTCCGCCTTTTTTTATAGGAGCCCCGCCTTTGCGGGCTAACAAATTAAATCGGGAATCTTGGTTACGTTCCGGTTTAATTGCTTGGTTTGGACAGGTTTTTTCACACATTCCGCAACCGGTACAAGCGTTAGCAATACTATTTTTTTGTTTAATAACGAGTAATGCACTATGTTTATTGATTGGTTCTGGCTGATTCCCAGTAGAAATGGTAACAGACCGACGTTCTACTACCGCTTCAATAGCCTGGAAAGTACAGGTTGCCACGCAATTACCGCACCGAGTACAGCGTTCAGTATCATATTTAATCTTCCAAGGCAAATCATTAACCGTTACATCTTGTGTTTCTACTGTTTCCATCGCTCTACCTCCAATGCTTCATTTATAACAACCACTTCTCGTTCATTTGGATAGATATCAAGTTCTTGATTACGATTTGGTAAAATCGCATTAAGACCACATACTTCAGAAGCAATCGCTACCATAGTGTCATCTTTACC
>JAPUES010000152.1:9222-12028 GCA_027492445.1 Sporomusaceae bacterium
TATAGGAAGTTTTGGGAATCGGACTCAAAGCCAATGTATCCACGGTGCAATGATTTTTGATATTCTGTATTTTTTGTATAAAAAGTATTTTCACCATTTGCACACAAGGTATATCCTTGAAGGAAAAATGGATGAGCAGCGTATCGTACAATATCATAATTGGTATTTTGGCGGCACTGTACTACTACATTTTTGGCCATTAAAGCCCCATTGTCATCCCACAATTTAAAGTAGGTAGCAATGTCCCGTGGATCGCCAATTTCTTTCAATGTTAATACATCTGGCCAAAAAGAATATACATAGCCCTGTTGATTCTTTTCTAGCAATTCTCTAAGCGCAAGACGAGTATCAAGGAGCAACGAATCTTTTGCCTCTGGGCTAGCATCACTATAATGCTCAGGGTAATCATAATTGCGGAATATATAATATGGCATAGCTTGAATATCCAGCTTAGCGTTTTTTACACCGCGGGGGATCCACTCCGCTAGTTGAATAAAGTTATTCGCCTCCATATAATCTTCTACAATTTTAGCCCCTATTTGCGTACAAGCTAAGGATAATAGCGGTTTATCCTTATGCCCGGAAAAAACGCCTCCTAAATCTTGCATAACCATAGCAAACCCTGAATTATCATGCCCTTCTTGTTGTGGTAGCATTAGATGTAGGGCTGCTGATGGATGAATAAATTCCTTACTTTTGATAGCACCAATTCTGCACATATATCTTTACCCACCCTTTCTTTATTTTATATTTAAAAATATCTATTCTGCGTCGCCACAGAAAAGCCCTGGGAAAGCACTGGATTCTCAACTTTGGCTCTTATATGGTAAGCAATAAAGGCTATTACCATTAAGCTTCATTGTCTCCAGGACTTTCCGCAGGGCCTTTTTTACCCACGGTGTTGTGCGCATTGCACCTGTACCGCTTGGACCAGTCCACTATAAAGTGCGGAACCCTAGGTACACTCCTAAAATTCTTTTGTACTAATACAGGATACTCGTTTTACATCCTTTATTATAAAAACCAAATGGCTTACTGTCAATATTGTATAGAAAATAATACATTATACCTTCAATATACAATTTAAAATCATCTATTTTTCTGTAAAATCTACCATTTTAGGGCCTGGGCAACGTATATCCCCTTTACGGACTGTATATTTATTCATATCAAGATATTCTACGATCGGCAGAAGCATCTTACGTGAAGTGTTAAGCATATCACGCAACTGACCGATTGTAAATGATTCCTGTTTTTGAAAAAGTTGTGAAACTGCACTTATAATATGTTGTATTGTTTGCCTATATATACAAATCTTATCAATTTGTATCAGAACCCCCTTCTTTAGTAATATTTCATGTACATCTTGGGCTTTATCAGGTGCAATTTCTAATTTTCTACTAAGAATATCCCTATCAATACTAATAATGTCCTCTTTATCAAATGTCCTTTCTATCCTAAACGGTAGGTCACTATACCAATCCTTAATTTTTTCAATATGCTGGCAGAGACCATATTCCCCCTCATATTTACTAATGATTCCTTCCTTTAGCCAGTAAACTATTATTTTTTCAAAAGCCTTGTCCTTTAACTGAAGTTTTTCCTTCATTACCTCTTTTGCCATTCCTGCCCTGAGTGGTTCTTTCATATGATAATCCTCTAACAGCTTTGTGCAATGAGATGTAACTAATGTTAGCACCTCTTGATTTATATAATAATAATCCAAGTTAGTAATCTTTCTTGCCTTTTCTAATACTACTAAACTTTTCTCTATTTGAAATTGGCTCATACAGCCTGTAAATCGTAGGAGCTCCTCTATGGACATGGCACTGCCCTTATCAACCAACACTTGATGTATCACTTGATCGACAGCTTTCTTATGTAAGGCTTGCCCTAAGTCCTTTCTAGCTTCACCAATATTTCTGTTTCCCTTATTCGGAGCAATTAGCATTAGCCCTCCGAGTAAATACTGAGGGGAATATAGACGAATAATACCTTTATCGCCGGCATTTCCAGCTATTTTTTTTTCTAAAATCAACCGCATATAGTCCTTACTAGCATCCTTATAAGAATAAAGACGTCCTAAAAATTCACCTGTACCTAAATGTAACCTTACCCTCGTACCACTAGGGCAAGGACGTTCTAGCGTAACTAGAACATCCCAAGTGCAGCTTATTTCTCCCCACTCTTTACTGCACAGGGACATACCCCGTTCTATTTGTCTTTTTTCAACACCTACTAAGTTTAGTGCTGCCCGCTGCCCAGCAACAACCTTTTCCACTTTATTTCCATGGCATTCCAGACCGCGAACTCGCACTCCCACTCCAGATGGATATAGCAGCAAGTGATCTTCTACTTTTGCGGTACCACTTAGTACTGAGCCAGTAACAACTACCCCATACCCTTTTACGGTAAATACTCGGTCAATCCATAAGCGAAAAGGAGATTCCTGATCACGCGGAGCAGCATCCTTCGCCACAGTTAATAATTGGCTCTTTAATTCTTCTAAGCCTTCCTGTGTAACCGTAGATACTCGAGATAAGGGAGCATTTTCTAAAAAAGTGCTGGTAAGAAAAAGCTTCACTTCTTCTTCGATAAAATCCAACCATTCTTTATCCACTTTATCTATTTTGGTAATGGCAATCACGCCATGTTTTATTCCATACAACTCTAGCATCGCCATATGTTCTCTCGTCTGAGGCATAATCCCTTCATCTGCAGCGATTACTAGCAACGCTACATCAATTCCCCCTGTACCTGCGAGCATATTTTTCAAAAATCTTTCGTGCCCAGGCACGTCAACAAT
>JAPUES010000153.1 GCA_027492445.1 Sporomusaceae bacterium
AAAAATCAGCATAAAAAGTTCGAGTTTTCGTGTCTACTATATTGACATAGATCCAAGATTCCATTGTAATTGATTCGTGTAATAAAAGTAAATCTGTAACATAACAACACTAGTATTGCGAAAAAATATAAAAATAATGCTGATTGTTATTATAACTATTATTTTACATGTAAAGAAGATTAGGGACACATAATAAAATCAGCCCTTTGGCCCGCTGCGGTAGCGCGATCAAAGGGCTGATTTTATTGACTTTATAAAGTTTTCTCTGTCACAAGGTCATTCGAAGAAATCAGACACCTACAACCCTTTGCGCACTTCAACTGAAGTGCCGGGTACAACCGGCTCACCAGCCGGCCGCTGGGAATATTGCAATGCCTTTGTTGGGCATACGGTCAGACAAGCGGCACAGGAATAGCAATCGGCTTTGGTTTTATCACCATCCAGCAAATGGTTAGTATGGCCGGTAGGGCAAACGCGGCGGCAAGCACCACATTGAATGCACTTGGTTTGGCTCCAGCGAACGCGAAACCAGGAAAAGCGTTCCGCCAGCCAGCCTGTCAGCCCGAAGGGGCAGGCCAGCGTACACCAAGGCCGGTAAAAAAATAGAGATATAATCAGCAATACTGCAATAAACACCGCGCTCACTGTTGTTAGATGGGATGGTTCAAACACCTTAAAGGGATCAATCAGCCCGATGAAATCAAAGGGCATAGCAAGAGCAGCAATAGTGAAAGCAACAAATACTATGATCCGAATGCTGTTAGTCACAACAAAGGGCATACGTTTTTTTTTCTTAAAAGGTGATACTTGATACAACCAATCCTGCAGCGTACCAAGCTGACAACCCCAGCCGCAAATTAGCTTATTGCCAACAACGACAAGCAAGGTGAAAATCACGAAAGCGACTAGCCGAGGTGGGAAAATGGTCCGCTCCGCCCCATAAAGTACAATGGCATCTTTCACTGTTCCCATGGGTGAAGGGTCACTGCCCAATAGGATACCAAACACAGTAAAGGCTCCTGCCAGCAGCCATGTCCGTCGTTTGTGTGTTACCCAGTTCTTTTTCAAGAGCAAGATCGCCCCAATGGCTACTGTCCACCACAGGGCAAATTTCAGCAAGATTAACTTCCAGTTCTTGCTCTTTTCCTCTGTTGATAGTACGAGAAGTTTACGGATGGCCTCATGCCCCTGATTGTTGGAAATATTTAAGGTTTGTAGTGTGGCCCCGCGAGCTGCGGGCGTATCGGCTATGATAAGCTGTTTGAGTAAAGCCGCCGCCTCCAAATTATTTTCTTGAGCCAGTCGTTCCACTGTCCACTCCGGCTGCAAAACAGGTTGAGGTATTTCTTTGGCAGCCAGCGCCGTCAGACTGCTGGATAATAGTAACATTCCTGTCATCACTAAGATCAATAATCGCTTCATAATATCCACACTCCTTTCATCAGCTACGAGCTGGTTATATTATATAATTATTACCGTTTTAACATTCTCTTTCTTTAGGCAAATTAAAGATAAAATTGCTTCCCTCTCCGATCTTGCTCTCTACCCAAATCCGGCCACCGTGGGCTTCGATAAAACTTTTGGCAATGGCAAGACCTAAGCCGCTGCCGCCACTACTACGGTTCCTAGACTTTTCGACGCGATAAAAACGGTCAAAAAGAAATTGTAGATGTTCTTCTGCAATGCCTGGGCCGTTATCACAAATTTCCACCTGTACGTAGCCAGGTAGATCTTTCACAATGATTTGGATTCTACCTTGCTCGGTGTAACGAATAGCATTACTAATAAGATTGTATAATACTTGACCAATACGATACTGGTCAATTAGTACATGTACGGGCTCTGTCGATTGAACAAATATTTCAATATTTTTCTTTGCTGCCTCTTGGCTGAGCTCCTGTACTGCTGTCCTCACAATTTGCGCTAAATCTTCAATACTAAAGTCAAATTTCATTTCACCCGCATCAGCATGGGAGAGGCTTTGCAGATCATCAACCAACCTTGAAATTCTGATACTTTCTTCATGCAGTGATGCAAAAACTTCGGGGGAGGGTTTAATTACATCTTCTTGTAACAATTCAAGGTTACCACGCAATATCGACAGCGGCGTCCTAAGTTCATGAGCAACGTCTGCTATAAGATTTTTGCGAAGAAGTTCATTATGCTCTAGGCTTTCAGCCATTTTATTAAAAGCTCCACCCACTTCGCCTATTTCATCCTTGGTGTAGATTGGAACGCGATGAGACAGCTCTCGGCCAGCAATTTTTCGTGCCGCTTCAGAAAGTACTACTAATGGTTTACTTATTCTCCTAGACAAGTATATTCCTACAGCTAACGCCAATATGGTTGCTAACATAGCCGCTTTCATATTTGCTATTCGAATGGATGCAATGAAGTTTTCTTCCAGTTTTCCTTTACTGGTAGAGGCAATTAATACACCTAATTTTTCGCCGTTAACGAAAATTGGAATGGAGTCGGTATTACTTTGCTCTACATAATATTGGCCAAGATCTCGCCCGAGACTATCTGACACGATTCTTCCATCTCTATCGGTAACGATAATCCGATCAGCGAACTGCTGCCTCATGCCCATACCGCCCTGTCCACGTCCGCGACCTATGCCTGGCATAAATATATTATCTATCCCTTCCCAGCCGTTTTTCTGGTAGTAGTCACCGGCAACACTCGCCATCTCTTCGAGCCGCACTGATACATTATCTTGAAAGTAAGTGTTAAAAGCCTTACTTATTGCTGTCGAGGAAAAAGTAGTCGCAATTAACATTGCTGTCGCAACTACTAACACTAGCAGCAGCGTAATCTTAAAGCCAATGCGCACGTCAGCTGCCTCCCAGTGTAAATTTGTAACCAACACCATAAATAGTTTGTATATACTCTGGTTCAGTAGGATTTTGTTCAATTTTCTTGCGCAAATTACTCATATGGGTATCGAGGCTTCGCTCATATCCTTCATAAGCTTCCCCTAATGCTCCGTCCATCAGTTGCAGGCGACTGAAAACTTGCCCTGGATGATGAACTAGAAAATCAAGTATTTTAAATTCTGTTGGAGTAAGGTTAGTTATAAGCACGCCTTTTACCCATACAGAACGGCTTTTCGTATCTAGTTTTATGGTACCCACCGTTTCAGCCCCATGATTTTTAAAATCATTACCATATAAGCGCCGAAGAGGGATTTTTATCCGAGCAGACAGTTCTCGTAAACTAAAAGGTTTTGTAATATAATCATCTGCCCCGAGCTCTAAGCCAACTAATTTGTCTAACTCATCAGCCTTAGCCGTGAGCATTATTACTGGAACCAAACTTGTTTTTCGTATTTCCTTCAAAATATCAAGGCCGCTAACATCAGGCATCATCCAATCTAATAACACCAGGTCTGGACTATCAATTTCAAATCGGTGCAAGGCGTCTAAGCCGTTCAATGCCGTTACGACGTCATAGCCTTCTTTCACTAAGTATACAGTAATCATGTCAACCAATTTGGGTTCGTCATCAACAATAAGAATTCTTTTTTGCATCAAAGCACCGCCTTATAAGCTCCCGAATAAAGGGAGGCCGGATAAGTCCGGCCTAGCCTTTATTGATGATTGGCACGATAACCTTGGCCGTTACCTTTATATTTTCCATAGCCCATTCCTTTAGTCCTATCCTTGCCATCACAATTAGGGCCAACCTCTGTTCTATTCATATTTTGTTTAATACGTTCCTTCATAACCGCCTCATGGGCGGCTGCTGCCACCGCGCTCACCTGACCGCTAGCAACCATTTGATTAATTTGGGCTTTACGCTGACTAATAATAAAGTTGTATAGCTCATCTTCGCTTTTACCTTGTTCGTTCGCTATCTGTACCATTGATCTACCGGCCTGTCTGCTAGCAATAATCTGGCTACTGTCCATTCCTAAAAAAGTGGAAATTGTATCTTTCATATTGCCATTAGTTCTCCCTAGATGCATCCCCATACCCCGGTAATTTTGTTCTATAACCTGAGTATTATCAGCAGCTGAAACATTAGGTACAGTCCCTGCAAATACGGTAAAAGTCAAAACCGCACCAGTCAACGCCCCAATAATCTTATTCGTCTTTTTCATTTTCTCTCCTCCTTTTTTCAGCCCCTCGAGAGCTTCTATATTTATAATAACAATAAATTTTCAATATCTAGCTGAGAGAATGTAAAGAAATTGTTAAGATTCTGAGGAAGTTAGTGGGCAGCCATGAATACTTATTATTTGTCTTGTCTGCCGTAAAGCTTATTGTACCAAATACTATGACGGTGCTTGACATAGTCTAAATCAACTTTGCCTGTAAATATCGATGGAAGTAATTTGGCATTTTGCGGAACTAAGAAAGCCGCAACATGCCCCACAATGCTTAAGATTAAAAAGATGCTTGCAACATTATGAAATACAGTAGAGTAAAATATGATTGAGTCATTTACATATATCCCCATGTTTTTGACCACCTTAACGATTCCTGATATGAATATCAGGCTGAACATCACCGCCATAATTAAATAGGACAGCCGTTGTTCTGCAAGATATTTCTCTGAAGGTGGTTCGGGTTTACCCGTTATCATAGAGACGATAATTTTAACCGATTCACCTAGATCACCACGTCGCGGAATAAGCCCATATTCTTTTCTTACAGCATGATAGGTAATATGCCAAAACCCGGCTATGATAAGAACCAATGCTGCAATATAGTGAATTAAAAGCGTCACCCAGTAATCTCCGGTCCATTCAAAATTCGCTACATCTGTCAGCATATATCTTTGGTAAATCGGCAATTGCCCAAAACCACTAAATATCAAAACAAACGTGGACAAAGCTACAACCCAATGAATCACTCTCACCATTAGGGAATGGCGCAGAATCTTTTTCTCATCATAAAGGATTTTATCCATAGTTACTTTTCATCTCCCGGCTTTTTAAGTGACTTGTAGGCTGTAAAGCCAGCTGTAAACATTGTCGCAATAGGGGCAATCAAGAGACTCTGTGCCCAACCGTTTAACTCTTCTAGTTTGTTGCCGATACCTGGAGGCATACCTGACCTTCCTGGTTTACCGTCGACGATTCCTTGGTCATACATCGCTTTATTTATCGATTCAAAGGGAACAGGCGAAACGTAAAAAACAGAAGTACCGCCGTTTTCTTCCAGACCGTAGATATAGCCATTAATTTCATCTTTTTTGCGCAAAGCAAGTTCTTGCATTTCTGCTTTATCACCAAAGGTGTGGACCTTCTCACAAGCAGATACACAGGCTGGCTGCTGACCAACGTTAATAAGATCATGGCATTGATCACACTTATACACGACGCCACCACCGCCATACTTAGGGGCAATTTTTAAATATAGGCCAACCCCGGCTTGTCTTTGCGGGACACCCCAAGGGCAATCTTGGCGGCACTTGGCACCGCCAAAGCAGATATCTTCCTTTACAACAACTGAGCTATCCTGGTAGTGACCGTAGGCCCCAAAAGGGCACAGATGGTAACAAGGCGGGTTTTCGCAGTGCATACACCGCCGAGGAATATAGAGTTGCTGCCCGTCTGCCTTAACAGAGGCAACATAAATCCAATTAAATGGCGTTAATCTATCGATTATATGTTTTTTATCAGTCCAGTCCTCATAGATTTTTCGCGGCCAATAAGTCGGTATTGGGGCATGCCCTTCAATATTAGGAAACCTACCAGAATTATCTATTCGACATGCATCCACACACTTCGGGATTGGCTCACCAATACACCCATCACATTTTGTTAGGTCAATCACTGTAGCCTTCGGGCCAACAGCGCCCTCAACACTACTATCGCCTGTTGCTAAGATTGTGCCACTGACTACTGATGCCAGTGCTACTCTTTTAAAAAAAGATCTTCGGCTAAACTTATTCATAGATTTATCTCCTCGCAGGGCTTTTTCCTATCTATATCGTTTCACCTTTCAGCTAAAATAATACAAGAATCTCCAGTGATCAGATATACTTGTCACTCACAGCATTATCCGTTACTCGTCACCATCATCCATACTAATATGGATTTGATGTACTAATGTATTTATTAGCGGTAAACTGACAATCAATCTACCGTCAGCAAAAACCGTCTTCTTCTCAACCAGTGCAAAATATAACTCTACATCATATTCAATTATCGGCTCTGCCTACCTTATCATCTCGATAAACTGCTTCGCCTTATATCTCTTCAATAAATTATCACTACCCAAATGTTCCTGCCACTTTCTCACAAAGTAATCTTTGTTCTCAACTATAGCATTATTGATGCATGTATCAAAATCCACTCCAATTGTACTATCTGCGCTACAAAACAGCACCCTTGCTATTGCGATGGGAATAGCCGAAAGAAAAAAGCCCTAACCTTGTAGGGTTAGAGCCCGCTTGTTCTTGTCTTCATTATTCACAATTGTAGTAGTCCCTTGAATTCCGGGCTTTTCTTAAAAATGTTTCGAATGTTTCTTTTACATGTGTCTTCTATATAAGAAGTTTATATTTTTTTGCTCACATAAAAAAAATACAAACGATACATTTATCATTTTAAAAAGTAGCAAGTTGGCTTTTATTACTTAAATAGGGATTAGCATTCCACCCCCTAGGGGGGTCTAAATCTCTACAGCTTCCCCTCTTAAGACCGGTGCCTCCCTTCGCGCAAAATTTCGCATAATAAATAGCCCGGGAGGTAGTATTATCTATCTGTTTTCATGCACGCAGACCTTTAAATGCAAGGGGTTAGCGTGTTTTTTACTTTGCGGAAAAGTATAGGATAACATTTAAAAATTTCCATTTTGCTCATACTCTACGATGCTCTTGCCAATCTGCCAATACGCTAATAACAACTCATTATTAATATGCCTTGCCACATTTTCACGGGCAATGCTCATTATTTGCTTGATTTCCACAATCATGTCTTTATCTAAGGTGTCCAGTGCCATTCTTCTACCTCACCATTAATTACGTTCCTAACGTATAGTATATCACCCTTTATCTACACAAGAAAACATGCCTATTATTTCATCCGTTTTTTCGCTAAAAAACTGGAGCAGTTCATTTTTGGAGGTGTTTGATTATAAAACTGCAGCTCCCCCTTATCATTAAACGTAATAGCTAGAATTCTTACTACCAAACAAATTCATCAGGATATTCAATACCCTCTAAACGAATATCTCCTTCACAACAGCCATATTCTCTAGCCGCTTCCCTCACGACCTCCTTAATTTCATCGTGTTCAGCATCATTCCGATATTCTGCTATTCTTTTAGAAATTGCAGTTAGATTTTTCAAGCGTTTTTCCTTGGTCATATTGATATACTTGATGTTTAGTAAATCTACATACTGCCCAGCAATTTGCTCAATATGAATATAATCACCATTCATCAATGTAAGCCAACGCTTAAAAGAAGTTTCTGTAAGTACTTCCTTCACACATTTCATAAATTCCCCTTGAAAAGAGCGAATTGTTGCTATTGTGTCATCCCATATTACATTTTTACCAAGGGTATCATTATATACATATCTTGATTTACTAAGTTCTCTAATCCGTAATTTGACAAGTTCATTCAATGCCAGCATCACAAATAGCATCTCGGGATAAAGATAATTGCATTTGTAATACACGTTGCTTTGGGGAACAATGATAGAGTGGAACTTCATTTTATCCTGATCCATGCCATTATCTATCAGTTCAACCTCCCTATCCCCCTGGAAAGCGTGCCTAACATCATAGCAGAGCCCTAAAACACGAATTGATATAGCGCTATGAGTTTGATATTTTTCTGAAAATTCATCAATTGTAATTGCATAAAAAGCATCGACCAATTTATCTAAATCATTAAAGTCTCCGCTTATACAAACCCCTGCTAGATTTTCTGTATTTTTTATTATAATCATTGCCGCACCTCTCTCTTACTAATAGAAAGTATTATAATGGTCCCAAACCTAATTAAAAATAACAGTTCCCATTAAGCACATTTCTAAGCTTCTTAAATTTCTAAAAATTCATATCCCCATCCAATGTCTATTGATATTTTAATATTATCTTGGAAATGAGCGACTTTTAGTTTTATCACCAATATGCTAGTATGTTATAAATCAATTGAATTTTCTTTGTTTCTTTGTTATAATTATTTCAAGGATATTTTGTTCTTTCCTTGCATATATTACAAAGGAGATGTTTATTATGCTCGCTAAAATTATGGAGCGTGGTCATATGGATAGAAAAATTATTAGCGTTTCTCAAAAGCGTCAAATCACTATCCCGCTTAAGTTTTTCAAGCAACTTGGTCTTGAAACTGAAGTAGAATGCTTTGTTAAGGATGATGCTATCATTATTCGCCCATTTCATAATACACATGATGATTTTTCTGTGGAAATTTTAAAAGATCTTGTTGCTAAGGGAGTCTCTGGCGATGAGCTTGTACGTCAGTTTGAAGTAGAAACCAAGAACATACGAACTGCTATCGGTAATATGACCGCAGAAGCTGAGCGTATTGCAACTGGTGAAAGTCCTGCTGCCACTTTTGACGATGTATTTGGCCAGGATTAATAAACATGTATGATATCTTATTTAGCCCTGCTACTGTGCGCTATTTGAAAAAGCTCAAGGATAAGCAGCTACACTTAAAATTTAAGGATGCCATCCTTTCTATACAAACAGATCCATATATTGGCCAAGCTAAGCGCGGTGACCTTTCTGGTATTTATGGCTTTGATATATACTACAATAAAACCAATTATGAAATTGCCTATTCCATTTTCGAGGTTGATGGTAAAAAAGTAGTCGTTTTACTTGCTGGTACTCGCGAGAATTTTTATGAAGAATTGAAACGTCTAATATAATAAAAACTGTCAGCGTTATAAACCTGCCTTTGTGGTTATTACCATAAACGCAGGTTTTCGCATGTCAAATAAAAAGAATTATGTATGGCCATAATAGCTTTGACGTGTTGCATAAAAAGCTATTATGACTTGAGAGCCCCCTCCCATATATCGCGTTGAATTGGTCGCCGTGTGTGATCTTTAACTGGGAAATTTTCTTTATCTACAAGCTTAATCTTCCCTTGCTGAATTAGTTGCCGGCTAACTTGATGGCGATTATACCAAACTTTGGTTACTAGCTCATCGATTGTGTCCACAATTTCCGTAAGCCCCCTTGGTTCTTCAACCCATTCTTGCTCACTCATCAGATTATTAAATTCCTCTGGCTGAATATGATGCAGCGCCTCACTCAAGGTAATAAAATAAAGCGACTTCACCCTTGAAAAACAAGCTGCAATATCTGGGTGTGGTAATTTCTGATTAGAGTTCTGGAGGCTAAAATCATTAATGTTATGCGTAATAAAGGCAAAACGATTTCCCTCCGTTACTTTCGCCCCACTCACATCTGCGTATACCTCAATCAGAATTGCATCACCTATACTATTTCGCTGTTTATGAAATAGCGTATCTCAATTGCATAGAGAATAAAAGATATTATCAACGCTATAATTGTCCACTGTGGATCATAATTTAGCTTATATAGTTTCCATGTATTATCACCATGATTTCCCAACCATACTAATTTAGGATTGTTCTTGTCGTACACAACCGAAACTTTGCTGTTAGTAGGATGATCTCTCCCCCATAAAACAACGTCCCCTGTGTAACCGTCATACGAAATCTTATAGTTATTAACTTTTGATGATTTGTTCAATATTGCTTTATAAGGGGCGTAACACAACACCTTTCCATCAGTAAAAATACCGTTGTTCGCTAAATTAAATGAGTCAACTATAGAGTAGCCATTAAATATGATTAAGAGTAAAACAACTACTACAATTCGAATGATAACACGCATTGTATACACACCTCCCATGTCTATAACATATAATTTTACAGTTTGGCAGCAAGTAATTTCCCCTTCCAATTGTTGTTCTATCGATATGCAGTCATTATGGTGTACACCAATATTAATCATCAGATCAGACAAAAATAACTTCCACTTGATTAGCTTATTCGTAAAGGTTAAATGAGAATTAGACAAAACATTAATTACCATTGGGACTCATATTAAGAATATCATCTAATCAATCATTTATTCCGAAATGAAGAATCAGTATTTTTCTTTTGAAAGCGAAAAGCAGATTACTTCCTGAAACTTCTCCAAAATGCTCAGTAATGCAACTATACAGGGAACGTGGGACAGGAATTATGTCCCTATATCAGAAAACAGGCTACTTGAGGGGGGGAATAACCTGTCCCTTCGTCCCTACTTTTGCATCTCCTTTCTGAAATTGACAAGTAGCCTTAAAACGTTTAGAAATCTTTTTATCTTCCACATTTCCATTGTGTTGCCGCTAAGGCTAGCCAGAATATGAATCCCTAATCCTCTTCATTTTTATACTTTTCTGGCAACCACTCCAGTAGTTCTTTGGAAACCAGATTGTTTTCCCTTAAATACAATATCATTTTAGGCAAATACTCTTTTGCTACATCAAAATAAGGTTCAACATAACCAATTTTAGATTCCAAACGCACTAACTCAGCATCTGCCCGCCTTACAAATATGACAACACCATCATAATCCTGCCCAATAAACAATGCGATAGTATGGTTTATGTATGTTACAAGATTATAACAGGTCGAATTTCTTCGTAGCCATACAGGTTTCATTGTTTTAGTAAGCAGCAAAGTATAATCCTGTATTTCATTAATCATATTTCACCTCATTAATTGATTCCTACAATTTTCATTCCCTATATGATTCAATACACATTTCTCATATAGCAAGTCTGACTAATTATATTCTTCCATATGATGGTTTTTACCTGCATAAGAAAACGGTGCAATAATTACATTTGCACCGTTTACTATTTCTTTATGATGTCTATTACGAACATACCATCACTGAAATGTAAGTGACCAACCATCGGCTCTACCCCACAAGTCATTGTTACACTTGGCTTAATTCCCATCACACCATACCCTTACACGAATCTCTCTGACTTTCGTGTAAAAGTATCCAGTTTCGTGTAAAGGTTCAACCCCCAACAAACGTTCGCCCCTAAAATCGTCGTCTACGAAAACATATAAACACACTTAGAAAATTAACCAAAACCTGCGAAACCTTTGATATCAAGCCTTACGACGTTCTATCAACGCCACACACTCCACATGCTCGTTGGCAGAAACATGATAAAATTTAGCAAATTTGTTAATTTGCGTAAAAGTTATCCCCGTTAAAGTAATTGGGGGTAACGGAAAAAATAACATTCTCTATTCACTTCTAGCATCTCGCCGAAAACCGCCATTTTCCCTCAACTTCAAAATACATACCTCGTCAATTTCAATTCGCATATGCCCTTCTCAAGCTATTTCCACGCTTTTCCAAAATGCATATACCCACCATGCGCATCAAGCATCGACATCTGCAATCAGTAAATCTCTAAGCCATTTAGGCAAATGATTTACCTTCTTAAACTGTAAAATTTTCTGAGCAACCTCGGCAGCATCTTCTTCTCGCCAAAATCGATCTCTGCGATAACATTCTTGACTGCAGAATTTACGCCAACTGATCCCTAACGATTTGAATTCTTTCCCGCAATATTCACAGTTTAGCCCATATGATTTCCGATGTTCTGCTTCCCATGCTCTTTTACAGTTTAATGAGCAGTATTTTTTCTTCCGTCCTCGGCCAGTTTGTTCAAGCTTCATACCGCAATGTAGGCAAACTACAAAAGCCATTTCTTCTTTCATTAGTTTGCGGAACTCAACTACTAACTCTGATGCGTATCCATTCAAACCTTCTCTTACACAATAGTTCCTAACAGAGTCTCTTGATAACCTTGTAGATTTTGCTATTTTTGCATATCCAACACCTTGGTAACGTAGCATTTTAATTTTTTGTCTTTGTTCATTTGTCATGATTATCCCCTCCTGACAAGCATTCATCACTCAAAAAATGATGCTTGTCAAGGATAT
>JAPUES010000154.1 GCA_027492445.1 Sporomusaceae bacterium
CATGCGCCGCAAGAGAATTCATTTATCCGTAGTGGTAGATGAATTTGGAGGCACGGCTGGGCTGGTAGCCTTAGAAGATATTATAGAAGAAATAGTTGGCGATATTCAGGATGAACATGATACGGTCATTTCAGCGGAAATCCAGCGGTTAGCTGACGATACCTATGAATTTGATGGAAGAGTGTTATTTGATGATGTGGCTGATTTACTAAATATTTCTTTAGATGAACATGAGGAAGATACGATTGGTGGATATATTTTTGGATTGCTTGGCCGTCGCCCAGAAGTAGGTGATGAGGTAAATATTGGTGAGTATAGTTTTATTGTGTTACAAGTAACTGGTTTTCGCATTGTAAGGGTTCATGCTAAACCGCTACCTGGGGAAGAGGATGACGAAGAATAAAGAATAATATGCTTTTAACTTTCTAAGACGTATCAATAAGGCTGAGAATTTAAAAAGATCAGCTAAAAATATGTGGGAAGGATGATGTCAAGTGGTGTTACGGGATTTAATGTGGGAAGTTTTCCAAAGTACCGGACATATTGAGGCATATTTGATGTATCGTTCATGCACGGAGTGCAAAGATCAATTAGTACATTCCTTAGCACAGCAGGAGGAAATAGATCTTTTAAACTAACGAAGCTAGTTACACCAGTCAATTATATTGGGTAGGGAATTTTGAGGGATATATGGCGCAATATCAAGTAGAAGCCATTTTAGTAGCGGTACGCGATTGGGGCGATGCCGATAAGATGGTCACGTTGTTTTCTCGTGAATTTGGAAAGATTATAGCTTTTGCGAATGGTGCTCGACGACCGAAAAATCCTTTGGCCAGCGGAATGCAGATGTTTACTCATCTTGAAGTTACATTAACGTCGGGGAAAAATTGCGATTCTATCAAACAATGTGAAATTAAACATGCCTTTCGCCAAATACAAGAAGATTTTAACTGTATGGCTTATGGGTCCTTTATTGCGGAATTAACCGCAGAGCTTTGTCCAGAACGTCAGCCAGAGGCTCATGTTTTTGATTTACTTCTCGAAGTGCTTCACAAGCTTACTACTCGCAATCCGCGCATTGTGGCTCTTGCTTGGGCTTGGCAGTTGTTAGCGATGACGGGCTATTATTCCGAGTTTGCACATTGTAGTAGTTGTGGACAAGCATTGACTTTTCCCGCTTATTTTAAGTTAGCTAGCGGCGGTTGTGTTTGCAGTCAGTGCGAACACAGAGGTCTTTTAGAATATACGGAGAAAGTACATGATTTTATTCAATGCTTAGCACAGCTAGATTGGCAAAACCTAGGATGTTTTTCCGTGAATGGGGCGGTATTACTGCAAAGTGAAAAGGTCTTGCTGGAATATTTGATGCATTGCTTGGATAAACCGCTACGGTCTATGAATTTCATTAAACAAGTTACTTCTGTTATGCAGCCTAGTAATCCATAAAAACCGTTCTCATAGGATAAGTATTTCAAAGGATGGGAATAATAAAAAAAACATCGATTGGAGGATTATTGTCATGGAAGAAATTACATTGGATAAAATTGATATCATTCGTGAGCGTACTGGCGTTTCTTATCGGGTAGCAAAAGAAACCTTAGAAAAGACGAATGGTAATATTCTTGAAGCTTTGATTGAGCTAGATGACAAGAAAAATACAAACTGGACAGAGGAATTCTCCGTGAAATCAGGAGAAGTGATTGATAAGGTAAAAGGGCTTATCTATGAAGGTAATGTGAATAAAATTAGTGTCAAGAGTGAAGGTCGTACCTTAGTTGAGATTCCTGTTACTTTTGGTGCCATTGGTGCTATGGTATTGCCTCATCTTGCTGTACTAGGAGTGCTCGTGGCCATGTTTAAGCGTTGTACCATTGAAGTAGTACGCAATGATGGTAGCAAAGTGGAAACGGAAGTAGCTGATCATACAGGGATTCAGGAAGAAAAAGATGAATACCATAAGAATGGTGGTTTATAGCATTTAAGATTGACAAAGAAAGACAACTTTGTTATGATTTTAACTAAAATACGGCAATGCGGGAAAATAAACCTCCACAACAAAGACTGTTTAAAGATGTTCTTTCAACAGACTCGTGCAGCGAGCTAGGGATAGTGAAAGCCTAGCAATGTAGAGGGAAAGGCCTTCCCAAGCTGTGAGAGGAAATCTTATCTGGCTATAGCTATAGTTGGGTAGGAGAGTAAAGCTTACCATAACTTAAGGTGGGTCATAACCATGACCAATCAGGGTGGAACCGCGGGATTTAACCTCTCGTCCCTGTAACGTATGTTACTGTGGATGAAGGGGTTTTTATTTTATTTTTTAGGAGGCGACTATACTTGACTTTTCAAGAAATTATTCTAACACTTCAAAATTTCTGGGCAAAACAAAATTGCATTCTTATGCAGCCCTATGATGTTGAAAAAGGGGCAGGGACAATGAATCCAGCTACCTTTTTAAGGACGCTAGGACCTGAGCCTTGGAATGTGGCTTATGTAGAACCATCACGCCGTCCTACCGATGGTCGTTATGGAGAAAATCCAAATCGCTTATTTCAACATCATCAATATCAAGTAATTATGAAACCATCCCCGCCTAATATTCAAGAACTATATCTAGAAAGCTTAGTTTGCCTAGGCGTTGATCCAGCAAAACATGATATACGTTTTGTCGAAGATAACTGGGAATCCCCGACGCTCGGAGCATGGGGCCTTGGCTGGGAAGTATGGCTAGATGGTATGGAAATTACCCAATTTACTTATTTCCAGCAAGTTGGCAGTATTGATGTGAAACCTGTAGCTGTAGAAATTACCTATGGTTTAGAGCGTCTTGCTATGTACATACAAGGTAAAGAAAATGTATATGATCTAGAATGGGTGCAAGGAGTTTGCTATGGGGATGTATTTCATCGCAATGAAGTAGAACAATCCCATTATAATTTTGAAATAGCAGACACTAGTATGTTATTTCAGTTGTTTGATATGTATGAAAAAGAAGCCATCCGCGTTATTGAAGCAGGCTTTGTATTGCCAGCCTATGACTATGTATTAAAGTGTTCCCACACCTTTAACTTACTAGATGCCCGTGGTGCTATCAGTGTAAGTGAACGCACTGGCTTTATTGGAAGGGTACGTAATATGGCAAGACTATGTGCACAAAGTTATCTAGAGCAGCGTGAAAAACTAGGATTTCCCCTGCTTAAGGAGGGTAATTAATAATGGCTAAGGATTTATTACTGGAAATTGGTACAGAAGAAATTCCCGCAAGATTTATGGCAGGAGCTTTGCGTCAATTAGAGACCCTTGCTCAGAAAAAACTAGGGGAGCTTCGCGTTCAATATAAAGAAATTAAGGTACTTGCAACCCCGCGGCGTTTAGTCTTGATTTTGCGCGATGTAGCAGAAATACAAGCGGATATGCAAAGTGAAAATAAAGGTCCTTCTTTGAAAATTGCCTTTGATGAAAGTGGCAATCCAACCAAGGCAGCCCAAGGGTTTGCCCGTGGACAAGGTGTTTTACCTTCAGAACTTGTGGTAAAAGATGGGTATGTCTATGCGATGGTTCACGAAATTGGTAAACCAGTCGGGGAATTGTTGCCAACTTTCTTAACAGATTTAATTGACAGTCTTACTTTTCCGAAAAATATGCGTTGGGCTAATTTAGAGCGCCGCTTTGTAAGACCCATTCGCTGGTTGCTAGCGCTGTTTGGTAGTGAAGTAATACCTTTTACCATAGCGGAAGTTTCTACTGGTAATAAGACTCGGGGTCATCGTTTTTTAAGTCAAGGTGAATTTATAGTTTCCTCTGTAGAAGAATATTTTACGACTCTTGGGGATAATTATGTTATGGTTGATCAAGAAGTGCGGCGCAAGGTCATTCGTGAACAGGTAGAAAAAATCGCCATTGATCAAGGCGGTACTGCAACCATTGATGAAGACTTGTTAGAAGAAGTAGTGTATCTTGTAGAATATCCAACCGCATTATGTGGAAAGTTTGAGAGTAAATATTTATCACTGCCACCAGAGGCTGTTATTACTCCTATGCGTGAACACCAACGTTATTTCCCTGTTTTTTCAAAAGAAGGTAAATTGCTACCAGTGTTTATTACCGTACGGAATGGTGGCTCTGAACATCTTGCTATTGTACAACATGGTAATGAACGGGTGCTTAAAGCACGTTTAGCCGATGCTCAATTTTTTTACGAAGAAGATAAAAAAGTTAAGCTTATTGATCGCTTAGAGAAACTAAAGACTATTGTTTTCCAAGAAGGTCTCGGTAGTATTTATGATAAAACTATGCGTATTAAAGGGTTAGCGCTAAAGATAGGGAAAAACGTTGGTGCTGGAGACCAACTACATCCTATCATTGAAAGAGGCGCAACCTTAGCGAAGGCAGATCTTGTTACGGGGATGGTTTGTGAGTTTACAGAGCTTCAAGGAACAATGGGGCGAGAATATGCACAACTTAATGGTGAGAATTTAGAAGTAGCCGAGGCTATTTTTGAACATTATCTGCCGCGCTTTGCAGGGGATATCTTGCCAGCAACTCTAGTTGGACAAGTTCTTAGTATTGCTGATAAATTAGATAATATTGTAGCAACCTTTAGCCGTGGTCTTATCCCAACAGGATCCCAAGACCCTTATGCACTAAGACGGCAAGCTTTGGGGATTGTTAATATTTTAATTGCTGGTAAGCACCATGTTTCTTTACGAGAAATGCTGATCTATACTATGGAGCTACTAGGAATCAACGGTGCAGAGCAACAAGAAAAAATGCTAAGTGAAATACAAGATTTTTTCCGTTTGCGTATAAAAAATGTGCTTAGTGATGAAAATATTCGTTATGATATGATTGATGCGGTCATGGCTTTAGGCACGGATGATGTGTATGATACTTGGCTAAGAGCCAAAGCTTTAGAAACGGAAGGTACTAGCGAAAAAATGCAAAAATCTTTCCAAGCATTTATTCGAATTAGTAATTTAATGAAGCATGCTACCATTGATGAGATTGACGAAAGTTTATTTGCAGTTGAGGCAGAACGGAATTTATATCAGGCATATAACGCGGCTCGCCAGCAGATTGATAAGATGATAACGGCTAAAGATTATAAAGGCATTTTTGGTATTATGGCTTCCATGACCCAGCCCATCGATGCTTTCTTTGGTGAAGTCATGGTTATGGCGGAAGATAGTGCCGTTAGAAATAACCGGTTGGCATTGCTGAAAGGCATTACAGGTCTCACCGCAGACATTGTTGATGTAAGTAAAATTGTAGTATTATAGCTACTACAGTTGTTCGTGTGTAAACTATTATGAGTATAAGGGGGTATAATCATGGCTAGTTTATCAGTCATTTACGCTCTATCTGATTCTATAGGGGAAACCGCTGAAATGATAGCAAGGGCCACGGCCAGTCAGTTTGAAGCCGATACTTTTGAAATTATTCGTGTTCCTTATATCAAAGATATTCAGCAGATTGAAAAGGTTATTGAAGAAGCTGTTAACTTTAATAGTGTCATTTGCCATACAATAGTAAGACCTGAACTGCGTGAGGCGTTATTGCTGCAAGCAAAAGAGCAAGGCATACCGACCATTGATATTATGGGGCCGATGATTGATGCAGTACAAAAAGTATCTGGGCTGGTTCCAAAACTGAAACCAGGGCTTATTCATACCTTAGATGAAGAATATTTTAAGCGAGTAGCCGCTATTGAATTTGCAGTAAAATATGATGATGGTAAAAACCCATGGGGAATCTTAAAAGCCGATATTGTCCTCGTAGGAGTATCACGTACTTCCAAAACCCCTCTTAGTATGTATCTAGCTCATAAAAAGTTAAAAGTAGCAAATGTTCCCATGGTTCCTGAAGTTTCCCCACCAGAACAATTGTTCAAGGTCGCTCCTGGAAAAATTGTCGGCCTCATTATTGATCCTACAAAGCTGACGGATATTCGTGTAGAACGCCTTAGTTCTATGGGGCTAGATACAGATTCTTGTTATGCCGATGTAGAGCGTATTACAAAAGAAGTAGAATACGCAAGAGGGATTATGGAAAAATTGAAGTGTCCGATTATTGATGTCTCAAATAAGGCAATTGAAGAAACGGCTAGCAATATTATGCAACTAGTGTGTAGGAATTCTTCCATTGACAGAACCTTTTGTGAGATAAATTAAGTGTACAAAAAAAGCCCTCGGTTTAATCCGAGGGTTTTTGGCTATAAAAAAATATTTTGTTCTAAATGGTATCTTACGGTATCGGTAGTAGAGGAAGTATCATTTTGGGTAACCTGTACATTGCCAGTAAAGATAGCAATTTTATCTTTCCAACTATACTCTACTTGATTGCTGGTAATTTTTAAGTTGGTGCGAGAAAAGGTTATATTGCCTTCGATGCTAGCCTTGTCGTTTGCACCGTAGACGTAGACGGTATCCCCTGTAAAGTAAATATCGTCTTGGGTAACGGTAATGCCTCCTGAACCCCACACTTCTAAAGTTGCAATGCTTACTTTTGCCTGCCCCGCAGTAATAATACGGTTGCCTACACCAATATATACATTTCCATTTAAAACATAAAGTCCTGTATTAATATCAAAATATTGTTGATCAGATTTAATAACAGGGCTTGCAGCCATAACAGTAGTGGTAAATAATAAGATGAGCAGACAAGTGAAGGTGAAAATTTTAGCTCTCATAATTTCACTCCTTTTATTAAAGATTATATCACGTATTCTAAAATAATAAAATTCACGATACAGAGATTTCATTGTATAATAAAGGATAGGGAGGCGATTATGTGAATATACGTGAACGAATTGAAAGTCAAGAATATAAGATATTATCCTCATTTGCTAGTAAAAGTCGCGAATCTATACGTGACAAAGAGGAAGAACTATGTGAATTTCGTACTGCTTTTCAACGTGATCGTGATCGGATTATTCATAGTAAGGCCTTTAGACGCTTAAAACATAAGACGCAAGTCTATATTTCCCCAGGCGACCACTATCGCATGCGGATGACCCATAGCTTAGAGGTGGCCCAAATTTCAAGAACAATTGCAAGAGCATTAATGCTGAATGAAGATTTAACGGAAGCCATTGCGCTAGGGCATGATGTGGGACACACTCCCTTTGGACATGTTGGTGAATATGCCCTGCGGGATATTCTTGGCCACTATAATCATAATGAACAAAGCCTAAGGGTGGTAGAATATTTAGAACGAGGGGGCAAAGGCTTAAATTTAACCATGGAAGTAAAAGACGGCATTTTAAATCATACAGGTGACAATAACCCTCTTTCTTTAGAAGGAAATATTGTGCGTCTTGGTGATCGGGTTGCTTATTTATGTCATGATTATGATGATGGTATTCGGGCGGGTATGATTAAGGTGGTGGACTTGCCAGAAAAGGTGGCAACTATCTTAGGTAGCAATCCATCGAATATGATTACGGTAATGGTTGCCGATATGATTCGAAATTCAGAAGGGCATAATGAAATTTCTATGTCAGTAGAAGTGAAAGATGCCATGGCTGAATTTCGTGAATTTATGTTTAAAAGGGTCTACTATTCTACGGAACTAGAAGCGGATCGTAAAAAAGCATGTTATATTGTGAAAAAATTATATGAATACTTTATGCTCCATCCCCAAGAATTGCCCCATGAATATTTAGACAGGGAAGAACGGTGGGGGCTAGAGGTGACAATTGTTGATTATATTGCCGGCTTAACAGATATGTATGCTGTGAATTTATTTGAAAAATTATTTATACCTTCTAGGTGGATTTCAATCTAATCTTGCATTTGAATAGCATAAAAAAGAGCAATTATAGCAAAGTTATAATTGCTCTTTGCCTTGTTAGGGGCAAAAAATAGTAAATATAATACAAATGGTTTGTATCGAATAAAATAAGTATTGTCAAGAAAAAAATAAAGGATAATTATAATTTATATTGAATACTACTATTGTAGAAGAAAAGTATAGAATGCTAAAAATAATATGTAGGATTATGTCCTATTATTATTGCAGGATTATAGGACTTTTTGTAGAAATAAAATACGAATCCTAAGTGGATTTTCTTTTAAGAATTATGGGTATGCTACAAACAATAGAAGAATGCAAAGTATTCCTTGGTCGCTCTATCGTAACTAGGTTAAGGTGAACTGCGGGAAAAGTATGCAGATGGGTTAAAGGTGATATTATGAAAGATGCAGTTTATGATGAATTTATTGATAGATTGCGATCAGAATGCGATATTGTCAGCATTCTATCAGATTATGTACCTTTAAAAAAGAAAGGTAAAAATTATTGGGGTTGTTGTCCTTTTCACCATGAAAATACACCATCTTTTTCTGTAGCCAGTGATAAAGGTTTTTTTTATTGCTTTGGTTGTCAGAGTGGGGGTAATGTATTTAACTTTTTGATGAAAATTGAAAATATTACTTTTTTTGATGCGGTGAAGATATTAGCGCAAAAGATGAACATGACCTTGCCGCAAAAAGAAAGAACTCCACAAGAATTGGCTAGAGATCGAGAAACGGTGAAGCTATACCGTGTCAATGAAATGGCAAGGGATTTTTTTTATGCTTGTCTGACAAAGACAGCTTATGGAGCCCAAGGGCAAGAATATTTACAGGCGCGTGGTATTACAAATGAAATGATTCAAAACTTTAAGATCGGCTTTGCCCCGCCAACTTGGGAAAAATTATCACACGCATTTACAGAGCGAGGAGTGGAACAAGAAACACTGCTGAATGCCGGTCTCATCGTGGAACGCAGCTCTGGTGATGGAGCTTATGATCGCTTTCGCAATCGTATTATGTTTCCTATTTGTGATGTTCGAGGCAGGGTAGTTGGTTTTGGTGGGAGAGTGATTGACGAAAGTCAGCCCAAATATTTAAATTCACCAGAAACCCTTGTTTTTAATAAAAGACATATTTTATTTGCCTTTGACCTTGCTCATAAGTTTATCCAAGAATGTGGGCAGGCAATTGTAGTGGAAGGTTATATGGATGCCATTACAGCTCACACCTTTGGCATAAAAAATGTAGTAGCTTCCTTAGGTACAGCCTTTTCACCGGAACAAGCAAAACTATTGCTTCGTAATGGAACTGAAATCATATTTGCTTATGATAGCGACGCTGCAGGTCAAAATGCTACGCTGCGGGCGTTGTCGATTTTAAGGACCATGGGGGCCAAGGTTAAAGTGGTTTTGATTCCTGATGGTAAAGATCCAGATGAGTTTATTCGTAAACATGGGGCCGAAGCCTTTCGGGTACTTGTAAAGGATGCAGCAGATTTTTTAGAATATCAAGTTAAACAAGCCTTTGATACTACGGATCATAGCAGTTTAGAAGGAAAAGTAGCTGTCGTATCAAAAATTGTGCCGGTATTAGCAATGGCAGATAATGCTGTAGAAGTTAACACCCATATTGCAACTATATCCCAAGGGCTAGCCATTGATGAGAGTGCAATCCGCAGTGAACTGCGAAAGTACTTATTTAACGCCAAGAAGGATAAAAATGTAAAACATGGGAAGAATATATCTAATCTAATTGTTGCACGTACTCCATCCGTTGCCACAGAACAAGCGGAAAGACACCTGATTCGTTTGATGTGTGAAGATGAGACCTTGATATCCTATATTGAAAAAAATATTTCCATTGAAGAAATACAGGGAGAACATCGACGGGAAATCATTAAAATAATATTTAATGAGTATAATATGGGAAAGAATGTTTCTGATATTGCTTGGACAATGTTATTAAATGAGGTAGCAAATGCTGAATTGTCCTGTATTATGCTAATTGATATCCAATATACTGATAGTATAAAAATGGCTGATGATTGTATACGAAGTATACAGTTAATGCACTTAAAAGTATTGTATGAAGAGCATCGATTACGAGCCGACGAATTAGAACGAATTGGTGATAGTCGATTTTTGCAGGAATTAGCAGAAAGCCAGCGAATAAATAATAAAATTAACCAATTACATTATGGTCAAAAAATAAACTAAGCCTTGATTGGGATAACCAATGGAGGAGGGGAGTAAAATGACAGAAAAGAAGAGTCTACCAAGTGAACATGTAACAAAATTAGTCAATAAAGGCAAAAAACACGGTGGTGTTTTAACTTATGGTGAGATCATGGATACTCTCCAAAGTGAGGATTTATCTCCTGATGAAATTGAAGATATGTATGAAATATTTTCAAGCAAAGGGATTGAAATAGTTGATGAACTCCCTGATGATGCGGAACCAGCAGCAGAACCTGAAGTCTTAGAAAAAGAAGAGATTACAGCAGATGAAGTCGATATTGACTTAAGCATTCCAGATGGCATCAGCATTGATGATCCTGTTCGTATGTATCTTAAAGAAATTGGCAGAGTTCCCTTATTAACAGGCGATGAAGAGATTAAGCTAGCTCAGCGCATGGAACAAGGGGATGAAGAAGCCAAAAGGCGCTTAGCCGAAGCCAACTTACGTTTAGTAGTCAGTATTGCAAAACGTTATGTTGGACGGGGAATGTTATTTTTGGATTTGATTCAAGAAGGTAATTTAGGACTTATTAAGGCTGTTGAAAAGTTTGATTATAATAAGGGTTATAAATTTAGTACCTATGCTACCTGGTGGATTCGTCAGGCGATTACTAGAGCCATTGCCGATCAGGCACGAACCATTCGGATTCCAGTGCATATGGTGGAAACTATTAATAAACTAATTCGCGTATCTAGACAACTATTGCAAGAACTTGGCCGGGAACCCCAGCCGGAAGAAATCGGTAAGGAAATGGATATTAGTGTGGAACGCGTGCGGGAAATTATGAAAATCGCCCAAGAACCAGTATCCTTAGAAACGCCGATTGGTGAAGAAGAAGATTCTCACTTAGGGGATTTTATTGAAGATCAAGATGCTCTTGCACCAGCAGAAGCTGCTTCTTTTATGCTTCTCAAAGAACAATTAGAAGAAGTATTAGATACTCTTACACCGCGGGAAGAAAAAGTTCTTAGATTACGATTTGGTTTAGATGATGGACGAGCTCGTACCCTCGAAGAAGTAGGGCAGCATTTCGGTGTTACTCGGGAACGTATTCGTCAGATTGAGGCTAAGGCTCTTAGAAAACTTCGTCACCCTAGTCGCAGTAAAAAACTAAAAGATTTCTTAGAGTAATTCTTTATACTAGGAAAAAAATATTGACGTGGCAGTAAGAATGTATTATACTAGTTAAGTTGATAAAATTCCTGGATAGCTCAGTTGGTAGAGCAATCGGCTGTTAACCGATCGGTCGTAGGTTCGAGTCCTACTCCAGGAGCCATTTTATTAAGGGCCTATAGCTCAGCGGTAGAGCAGCCGGCTCATAACCGGCTGGTCCCTGGTTCGATCCCAGGTGGGCCCACCATTTAAATAAAATACAAACTATGGCCCGTTGGTCAAGCGGTTAAGACACCGCCCTTTCACGGCGATAACGGGGGTTCGATTCCCCCACGGGTCACCATTCCGGGCGATTAGCTCAGCCGGGAGAGCGCCTGCCTTACAAGCAGGATGTCGGCAGTTCGATCCTGTCATCGCCCACCATATGATTTTGACATTGAGATGCAAAGCACAGCTTTGCATTTTTTAGTTTATGAAAGAATAATGAGGTGAAGAAATGAAGCTTGGTGAAAGGTTAGGGGCATTAGCGAGTTTTGTACCCGTAGGGGCGCGGCTCGCGGATATTGGCACAGATCATGCTTATGTACCAATTGAACTGGTGGAAAAGAATATTGCAATTTCAGCGATAGCAGGTGATGTTCATAGTGGTCCTTTCCAGGCGGCTAAAGAAAATGTTAA
>JAPUES010000155.1 GCA_027492445.1 Sporomusaceae bacterium
AACTCATAGTTTTGTTCTTCTTTCAAATAATCCCGTAACCGAGGTATCAATAAAAACTAAATCCTCTATTTTGAGAGAAAGCTTATTTTTCCTTCCTTCTCGTTCATTTAAGCCTAATAATTTAAGATTGCCATTTTGTGCATTTACTTGTGTAATCTTCAATATTTCATAAATAACTTTCGTTTTCTCTTCCCTTTCTAGATCAACAAAAATATTTCTTTTTTCTATCAATTTCCCAGAGATAATTCCATATCCCGGATAACTCCCTGATATTTTTTGTTGTAATAAATCATATATTTCTAACAATTTTCCATCAATATCATCCTCTTTATACTTTCCTGATACTATTTCAAAAATTAACTTTTGAAATAGTACTGGCAATACCATTTGATAGCCATTTTGCATTTCTTTTGCACTAGCTAAGTAATAAAACCGTCCTTGATATTCTATATTTTGGAATTTATTGATTTTATCTCGCAAAACTTCATATCCTTCATAGCCACTATTTATAAGATATGATTTAATTGCTGTTGGATTGTCTTTTGCCATACTAGCAACATACGTAGGTATACCTATCAATTCTTTTACATTTTTACCATTTTTCTTATAGGAAATGACCATCGAATAAGCTATTGTTTCTCCAGTATAACCACCATATTTTTCAGTATCTAATCCTTTTTTAATTGGTTGCTTCGCAGCCTTACGAACTAGGGTTTGTTTATAAAATTCGCCCGTAATTTCTTCCACCTTTTTGGAAATAAAACAATCCTTATAACCATAGACTTTATGCAAGTATTCTAAGATTTCTTTCCCATTCCACAATATTTCACCGGTATTTTTATCAACATGGTTTTCAGAAAATCTACCCGCAAAATAGCCATTCTTTTGTTTCTGGGCAAAATTGCGTTCACTGGCATATTGTTTATATTCGTTGTAATCAATATAGTCCTCCCAATAAGGATAGCAAGTGCCAATAAATGTCCCTGCTAAAATAGCAAGGTGTGCATCAAAAGCATGGTGATAATCATTGATTTCCCGTACCTTGGGTAACCCGTATTGCTTACGAATATCCGACGGAAGACTTGCACGAACAGCATATATATCTGTGCTTGGATAAAATTGTTTAAGAATCTGTGCAACATGTTTAATAATTTGCCGTGTTTCTACTAGTTGCCGTTGTACAAAGCCTTTGATATCATCTTCCTTAATCAAGCTAGTTAGATTTTTAAACTTCTTTTGAGAAATGAGACCTTTTTCTAAAAGAATGTTCCAACGCGGTTTTTGCGTATCAATAATGAACCGACTTAGTAATAGGTTATCACCCTTAGTTTGATTTTCTATTTTCTTAACTAAGGCTAGATTATCAATACTATCATCTTTGATATAGGATCTTGGAATGATGTGATCCACTTCATAGGTGGATAAAGCCGTAATATCTAACGCTTCTCCCGTATACATGCATTTCCCATTTTGAATAAAATAAAGATAAAGTGCGCGTCTATCTAAATTTTTCTGATTGTCGGACAATTCTTTTATAATTTCTTTATTATCAGCATTCCCCACCCAATTTTTATAAATGGCATTAAGTTTTTTATATCGTGAGTTGGTTCTTTTTGAGTCTTCATGATCTCGTGCAAATTCAAGAAATATTTTCTTTGGTACTCCTTTATTAACATGAACTAACTCTGCCACAACCTGTAGAGCTTGATTAATGCCTTTTTTGACGGCTGGCGAGGTTGCAAGCCCTGACACTATATCTCCCACAGATGTGCTGGCAAGTTTTTCAAGGGTTGCCTCTTCGATGTATGTATCAAAGCCGTAATCCTTGTCATTTATAATTTGCATAAGATTTAAGTTAGTACTACGCATCAAGCTCATAATCGTTTGTTTTTCTTGATGCTTATCAGTGTAGTTTAGCCCTACCAAAAGTTTTCGAGACAAACGTGACCAACCTTTATATTTTAGTTTTTTTATTTGTTTTATTTGTTCTAGCGAGATTTTACCGCCATAGGCTTGTATTATTTTATTTTCTAAAATTGTCTTGTCTTCAAATAGCGTAACCCACAAAACAACGTCTTCAATCATTGCACGGTTACTTTCATTAACAACCTTAAATATCTTTTTAAAATCCGCCCGTGATTTTTGATATGAAGCAAATTCACCATCCTTTTGAAAACCTTCTACATTAACAGGTTCTAGCATGTGATATTTATTAGATCGTAGCCATCTTATAAAAGCTTCTCGACTAACTCTAGCATGCTTTGGATTTGCAAATAATTCTTCCAGCATTTTTTCTTTCAAACTGATATCTTTAATCAGTTTACCATTTACACGGATTTTATTAAGTTCTGATAGCACTTCATATTCCGAATACAGCAATGAATTTTTAGGTATAACATCTTCCTTCGGCAAATATGTACATTTATTTGTCATTCGCATAATAAATATTTCTGCTGAAGCATCGCGATTAATTATATCGTCAAAATTCCAAGGATATACTTTTTGCCCAGTTACTGTTCTTGTCGCCCAATCAAAGCTTTTATCTTTATCAGGTATGCCATTTAGAGGTCCAACATAATATGGTACACGGAAGGTTACTAGTTTATGGATTTTTTCACTGACTTGTTTCAAGAAAGGATAAAATGGTGTTTGGCCTTCAATAATGGCAAGTAGTTCCTTCTCGTGTAATTGGTAGGGAATTGCACCATTTTCTTTGGTATTGAGCAGTTGAAGAAAGGTTTTATTCTCCATTTCTGTCATACAATATTCATAATCTTTATTTTTACTTGCAAGTATATCTTTTTTTGCAACTAAAATTTTTGTAATTATTTTACATAAATTTTCATTTGCCTTATCATCGCGAATGTACCGCTGGCTATATGTAGCATAGTTCATGTCAGGTTTATCCGCTTTCACTTCTCCCCGACTTTTTTTATGTTCCTTTTCACTAAATAGTTCTTTATACTTATCTGGAAATTCCTTGCGAATGAGTCGCTTTAAAGTAGCTAAATAATTCTTATGCTTTTTATACCGTTCTATCATCCCAGCAGAAATAGTTACCTCACCCTTTAAAATGCTAGCAAGGGTAATTGATGAATAGAGTGCAAACATCGCTTCAAATAAATTGTTAGCAAGTTCATCGGCAAAATCTATATTTATCTCTTCTCGTTCTTTCTCGGCAAAAGAATATTTTGCTTCTTCGCTCAAATCGTATATTTTAGCAAAATCGGCTTTATAACCAAGAATTGCTTTAATAATTTGGTTATAACAATCGCCTACTGTTTTATCGCCTTTGAATAGAATCTTTAGCTGTTCTTCTTTCTCTTTTTTACTCCAGTTTCTATTATCTAAAATTCCACTCACATGCTGAATATTTTCAGTTGTAGCAAAATTTGTTTCATAATATTCATCTGCTACTTGTAATAATTTTTCCACATTATCGTGCAGATAGCCAGCATTTTCACTAAATACTTGTCCTTCATACAAAAAATTACCTCTATATTTTACAATATGATGAATTGCAAGATACACCAATCGTAAATCTTCTTTTTTCTTGCTCTTTATCATCGCATCTCGCAATTCATATATGTGCTTGTATTGGTGATAATATTCTCTATCCGTAAAATCGGCATCATCAAATAATACATGGAGATTAGTAATACTTCTGTCTTCCTTCCACAAATAAGCTTCCTTTAAACGAATGAAAAATTGAGGATCTATTTTTCCTATTTCTTCCGCAAACATTTCTTGCAATAAGGCAATACGCTGTTTTCTGCGATTATATCTTCTACGCACAGACCGGAAACCGCGCCGTTTAGCCGCAGTTTCTCCTTCTTCAAACAATCTAACTCCCCACATATTTTTCTTTTTGAACTTCATTAACTGTCCTGACATGTCTGTAACAGCATAACCTATTGACGCTGTTCCAATATCCAAACCTACCATGTAATCTTTCTGTTTTTTCATTATTGACTCTCCTTTTCTGTTATGTTAGAATAAGGGTGACATTTTTAAACTACCATTTAGAATGTTACGACCAGTTAAAATAAGGGTTTACCTTAAACGCCTTCGGGCCATCGTTTAGACGATATAAAATAGTCACTGAGAAGTGGCTATTGTTTCCTATATATCCCCTAATAATGAGCCAACATCCTCCCCAAACTCCCCCTAATTCTCTCCCTCAATTCAATAGGTTCTATCACTTCCGCCATATCCCCATACCGCAGGACCCAACGTTCCATGGTCTCTAGACCTTCCACATTGCAAGAGTAGAGAATTGCCCTATTTTCTATTTCTGTAATCTGTTGATTTTCAATCCAAATGCGTTCTTTGACCCATAGGGAAGCAGGATAAGCAAATCGAATTGTTACTGTATATTCTGTTGTGCCACGGTATAAACCAAATGCTTTACTCATGTCTTGAGTAAAGGCCTCATCATCATCCATATGAAAGTGTTCCGACAATAACTCCGCTTCTTGTATCCGCTTAATATGAAATAAACGTCTATCTTGTCGCAATTCGCAAAAAGCATATATATACCATGCCATATCCCGAAAGATAATTTCATAGGGACAAATCTTTCTTGTTATTCTTTTTTCTTCCTTTATGCTTTGATAGACAATTTCCATCTTGCGTTTTTCTGTAATTGCCAAATGAGAAAGGCTCACTATCTGTTGTGGTATTTCTCCGTCCCGATTTTGAGCCTGTGTTTTTTCATTTTTTTTGCACGTTTTCCCTGCGAGTAATATTTTAGAAATAGCCGTCCCAGCTTCTATACTAAAATGATGTTCTTTATGGACATCTATCATATTTTTTACAATTCGTAGCGCAACAATTTCATCCTCGGTTAATGCAGGAACGTCTAGAAAGTAACCTTCGTCTAAATAATATCCACCCCTACAACCATTAATGCTCATAATAGGAACCTCCCCATTCATTAACGCATTTATATAGGCCCTAGCATTTCTTGTCGAGATACCTAATTTTTGCCCTATGGCTTTTGCCGTCAATATTTTTCCACTTTGTAATAAATATAATATTTTAAAAAGGCATTCCAACTTTGTCATAAGTTACCACCTCTATCTATTTATAACATAAAATAGCGCATTATTTGCGTTATTTTATGTTATATGTTTAAAAATCCCATTATTCATATACTATATTTACCATAAGATTATATTTTCCTGCAATAAATTCCTTTTATTGTTCTTTTTCCCATTTATTCTTCAAAATCCTTAGTCTCTATATTGAAGGGGGATATAATAAAAAGCCCAAGCGGCGGGTTCATGTTATTATAAGCGGAAGTCAAATGCTAATGGTGGAGCGTTAATAACATGAACCTGGCGCGCTCAAAAAGAAATAAGACATTCTCTAAACTTATACTTTTCTATATAGTAAAAAACCCCAGCATTAGCTGAGGTTTTTTTATATCTTTATACTTTAAATTGATTGACAACCTGTTGTAATTCTTGGGCAATGACCAGCATACTGTGGGTGGCTGTTGTCATTTCTTCTGTGGATGCTGATTGTTCTTCTGTGGCACCACTCACGTTTTCTACTTGCCCTGCTGTAATCGTACTGACCTTTTCGATATCCTGTACTGACGTAATAATATGCTGACTGCCAGCATCCATTTCCCTAGCAACAGAGGATATTTTAGCTACTTGCATGGAAACATCTTCAATCATAGCAGTGATTTTTTTAAAGGCAGCGCCAGCAGTGACCACTACTTCTGTACCGACTTTTACTTCCTCTTTGCCTTCGGTCATGGCTATCACAGCTTTCTTGGTATCCTCTTGAATTCCACTGATTAGATTTCCAATTTTTTCGGTGGACTCTTGGGATTGTTCGGCTAATTTGCGAACTTCTTCTGCCACGACAGCAAATCCTTTGCCCTGTTCACCCGCCCGAGCTGCCTCAATGGCGGCATTCAAAGCCAAGAGGTTGGTTTGGCTGGCAATCCCTGCAATCGCAACCACAATTTCGCCAATTTCCCCAGAACGTTCCCCTAGCTTTTCAACAACTTGAGCAGAATGACTGACGGCAGTTTCAATGGAGTGCATTTGAGTGACTGCTCTTTCAACGGCCTTACCCCCATCTTTAGAAGCAACGGACATCGCATTAGACATGGTCGCTGATGTGGTTGCATTAGTTGCCACATCAGCAATACCAGCAATCATTTCTTCAATCACACTGGTAGTTTGTTGAATGGCTATCGACTGTTTTTCCACTCCATTGGCAACTTCTTGAATGGCACTCGTTACCTGATCGGCCGCCATCGAGGAGATTTGAGAACTTCCTTTTAATGTTTCAGCGGCCCCAGCCACCTCATTTCCCAATCGACTTAGCTGTATAACCACTGTTTTTAGCTGTGCTATCATTTTATTAAAACCAATGGCCAGTGTTCCAATTTCATCATTGGTTGTTACCTTTACCACCTGTGTTAAATCACCATTGGTGACTTGAGAAACAACCTTAGCTAATTCATTCAGGGGACTAACCATTTTTTCGACGATATAGCGTGTTGCCCCAATCACCAGAATCAACATTACTAAAGAAATCACGCCGACTGTGGCAATAATTTTATTTCTTGCCACATCGACCACTTCACTATTCTTACCAGAAAAGATTACGCCAATTGGTTTATTGTCTGGCCCTAACAGTGGCATATATGCTACAACGAAATCTTTTCCCAAAATATCCGTTCTACCTGTATATTTCTGTTCTTGTTTTAACACTAAATCTGCAATTTTTTCATTTAATTTTGTACCAATAATTCTTTGCCCATCTTTCATAATGGTACTAGCAATACGAGTATCACCTAAAAACAATGTAAAATCGGTAGCAAACATGGCCTTGGCTTTATCTACAATCGCATCATTACCAACGACATAGCCCGCTGAAACAACGCCAACTATCTTACCTGCTGCATTTTTCACAGGTACTCCTGCCCGCGCCGAAAGTTTCACTACTGTACCTGGTTCAATCGCTGCAAAGGTCGTTCCTTGGAGGGCTTTGACAACGTTGGTCTGATTCTTAACACTATCACCTTTCTTACTTGGCTCATGAGTACGGGCAATTACATTTCCCTGCTCATCTGTGACGGTTACAAAATTAATTTTAGCCTCTTTTGCAAGAGGTACTAAATAAGCAAGAATCTCATCTGTATTTTTTTCTTCGATTGCCTTAGCGACACCAGGATGATCGGCAAAGAGAGTTGCATAATTAGTAGCCTGCTCCTTGGTCTCTTCTAATATGAGCTGGAATCCTTCCATCCCTTTGACGACATTCTCTTTTGCCTCTTGATTGGTATACTCTGTGAATAAATACAAGGTTGGACCTAATGTAAATACAACAGCCATTACAATCAGCAGCAATACATATAGAATTAATTTCTTTTTAATTGACGTTTGTCCGCCAGCTCTATTCATTATACTGTCCCCCAAAATTTATAAGTTCTCTTTTTATTCGTTACATAATTCTCCATATTATGCTAAAAATCCTTTATTATCTTAAGATCCATAACTCTCCATCAGTATTTTTTTAGCAACACACATCAATGACTTGTCCACCTGTAATTTCACATAAGCGATCAGGGCTGACGGGTAGGGCGGAATTGGCAGTACCAGCGGCAGCGTAAACAATCTCAAAATCCCAAAGGCTTTGGTCTAGGTATAAAGGTATCTCTGTGGTGAGTCCTACTGGCGATACGCCACCTGGTGGGAATCCGGTAGAATCGGCCACCGTCTGGGCATCGGCAAAACGGACTTTCTTAGCCCCTAAGACTTTGCTTAACTTCTTGGTATTTATTTTTTTATCCCCGCAGGTTACAACCAGCAATGGGTTGGTATCGGCGAGAAATACTAAGGTCTTGGCAATTTGTGCTGGCGCTACTCCAAGAGCCTCGGCAGCAAGTTCTGAGGTATGAGTGCTTTGATCAAATAAGATGATTTCTAAATCCGGAAATGGTGTGAGAAAAGCTTTGACTCGTTCAAGTGGCATATAAAATTCCTCCTTACGGTTCATAAATCATTTTTCTGGTCATACCGCCATCAATCACTAGATTTTCACCATTGATGAAGTCATTTTTTTCATCTGTGAAAAACAAACAGGCCTGGGCAATATCCTCTGGTTTGCCTACGCGGTTGGCCGGATGTTGACGATGGTCGATAGTACGAAGTGTATCATATTTTTGGGTTTCAATCCAGCCTGGGCTAAGGGAATTCACTCGAATGTTTGTCCCACTTAAAGATACTGCTAGGGCATGGGTTAGGGAAAAAACTCCTCCTTTCGAGGCCGCATAAGCTTCCGTATCCCCTTCTGACATTTTCTGTCTCGTGGACGTAATATTGATAATCCTGCCGTAGGCCGTCTTAGGATTACACTTTATAAATTCCTTACTGCAAAAGAACATGGAGCGTAGGTTCACATTCATTATCCTATCCCAATCCCTTAACGCCATATCACAAATTGATTTATGTTCAAAAATCCCTGCATTATTAATTAATATATCAATTTTATGAACAGTACTTAGGATATATTGCATCATTTTTTCAATTGCTGAAACGTCCTCGAGATCTATTTTATAATAAGAACCTTTCCCGTTTACTTCTTTGATTCTTTCCTGTAAGATTGCACCAGCTTCCTCGTCATTGTCACAAAAAATTACAGTAGCCCCTTGCCTACAATATTCCAAGGTAATGGCTTTACCGATTCCTTTAGCGCCACCCGTTACTAAAACAATTTTATTGCTATAATCCATCCTCAATCACCTCAGTAGTTTCCGTTTTATTAAACATGCTTCTATAATATTATACACTTTAATAATAAGCGGGTAACTATTTTATATCATAAATAATCTCTGCTACGGGAATCATAGAGCTTCCCATAGCAGAGATTATTATTTTCTTTATAGTGGTTTTTTCTCAATGCGAATGGCACAATCGGGGCAAACCATTTGGCACATCCCACAAACAATGCAGCCTTCCATTCTCGGCTGAACTCTTGGCGTACCATAGACGCCAAGCTCACTAGACCACTCGATTACTTTGGTTGGACATTTTTGTATGCAAAGGCCGCAACCCTTGCACAAACCAGGAAATCCGAGCCATATTCCTTTTTCATTATCATAACGTACAGATTTCCATTCTGTTTTTAATTCTTCTGGTTTACCCATGTTTTTCTCCTTTTAACAAGCTTTCTAGTAGTTCATAGCCCCGTGCCAAGGCCTTTTTATTTAAGTCTCGCAGTTTTGGATTCTTCTTAAATTTTTCTCCAAGTTTTTCCTCTAGTGCATTTTCAATTGCTGCAAGAGGTAAAATCTTGGTAGCAGCAATGACGGCCCCAAGAATCATAATATTAAAGACCCGGGGGCTTAATTCTTCTTGAGCAATATCATTGGCAGGAATTGAGATGATATGTTTCACATTCCGTGGAAGATTCTTCTCCGTTACTTCTGTTTCATGGTAATAGGCGCAGCTTCTATTATCACCAACATCTTCTTCCCTTATTTTCACTTCTTCTTTATCTGTCGGACAAGGGGGGGTGCTTTCAAAATATTGAAGTCCTATAATTTGATCATTGACCTGGGATGCTTCAATTAAAGAGTTATCATAAATATAAATGGTATCTTTACCAGCATGATGACTGGTGCGTGCAATAGCCCTTGAACTTAAAGCAATTAGAATATCTGCCAATTCAAATTTAGGTGCTCCAATTTTGTTACCAGCCTCTGTGATTTGTAAATAGGCCATGGAAATACCGCCACGTTGCTCTACGCCAAAGTTTGGAATATATAGTGCTTCTTTGCCTTCACTATTGGCAGCTTCTGCAAGAATTTCAGCAATGGACTGAATTCCTTGCCCACCTTCCCCAGCAAGCAATATTTTAAGTATGGTTTGCATTGTTTGCCTCCTTAGTCCCTGGAACTTTGATTTCTCCAACTTTGAAGTAGGATGCCATATCCTTTTCAAGAAACTTCCAGGTTTGTTCTGCATTGGTCCGCCAATTCGTTGGGCAAGAAGAAAGGGCTTCAATAAAAGACAACCCTCGTCCAGCAATTTGATTTTCAAGGCCTTTGCGGATAAATTTGGTGAGTTGCTTGACATTAGACATGGTTCCCCGTGCGATATAGGCTCCTTCCTGGCTAATAGCAGCCACCATTTCCGGGCCAAGAACGGGTGGCCCCGAGTGTTCTACGTCTTTACCATAGGGGCTGGTTTCAGTAATTTGCCCTGGCAGTGTCGTAGGCGCCATTTGTCCTCCGGTCATAGCATAGTTGGCGTTATTGACAAGAATAATAGTAATTTTCTCATTACGAATAGCAGCATTGACTAAATGCTGACTACCAATGGCATAGCCACCCCCATCCCCCATATAGGCAATGCCCACAATTTCTGGCGTTGCACGTTTGGCTCCGGCTATAAAGGGTGTTGTTCGACCATGATGGGTTTGTATACAATCTGTATTAAAAAAGTTCCAGCTTAATAAGCAGCAGCCAATATCACAACCATACACCACTTTGTCGGCAATGTTTAGTTCATCGATGGCCTGCCCTAAGCATTTTAGGACAATACCATGACCACAGCCCGGACAAAAATTATGGGGTTTGGTCGCCTCTAACCAAGAACTTGGAAAGGCTGGTTGAAAAATTTCTCCTACTTTTACATCTTGCATTTCATCACCCTTTCCGGGAAAGCAGATTTGTCGTTTCCCGATATACTTCTTCTGTGGTAATACCTAAACCTGGTCGTAATATGCTGGTAATGGGAATGGTAAGTCCATATAATGCTTCGGTAATCATTTTGTAAAGCTGTCCTTGAGCTGATTCAAATAAAATGATTTGCTTAGCCTTTTGAACGGCTTCTCGTAATTCCTTCACTGGGAAAGGACGAATGGTGATAGGGCGAAAATACCCTACTTTTTTCCCTTCACTTTGAAAGGTGGTACAGGCCGCCACGCAAGAACGACTAACAATGCCATGACTAATGACAACCGTATCCGCATCTTCACACCAGCGCGTATCCCATTCCACAACATTGGGGGTCATAGCATCGTAATCTTGAATATGGGCCTTTAGAATATCATATAGTTCTTCTTCTGTATTATAAGTATTGCGGTGATGCTTATAGCCTTCTGTTCCAGCCTTTCCAGCCATAGAATAAGGCGCTACAAATTCCATTCCTTCTTGTTCTGGATCATAGATCATTAAGGACTCTCGCATTTTCCCTTGGTATCCATCACCAAGAACATAGGTTGGAAAGCGATATTTCCAAGCAGTATTAAAGGATTTGATGGTGTAATCAAAGAGTTCTTGATGACTAGCTGTAGAATAGACTACCCGGAAGCCTTCCCCATTGCCACCAAAAGCCGTTAATGTGGTTTCTTGTTGTCCGTAGATAACGGTTGCGGTAGAAGGCCCGCCACGCTGCTGAATGACAAACACAATGGGAATTCTCATCATTTCCGCCATTGACATGGGTTCTTGCATCAATACATTACCTGGCCCTGATGTACTGGTGAACGCTCTTTTCCCTGTCATAACCGCACCTAATGTATAATATCCTGCCGAAAGTTCATCTTCCGTCTGCAAAAATAGCTTGTTATACTTTGGAGCATACTTAGTCCAATATTGCATTACTTCCGTCTGGGGA
>JAPUES010000156.1:0-6831 GCA_027492445.1 Sporomusaceae bacterium
AGGGTTTATGAAGAAATATAATAGGGATAAAGATAGAATAAGACTAGGAGGGTGGGAACTTGGCAGGTATACTCGATAGTATTATAAGAGCTGAATTTACACACTCTTTGACAAAGATAGAAATTATACAATTATTGAGTAGTCATGAGTATGATAATGAGTTATTCTTAGCAGCTGACCGAGTGCGAAAAAAATATGTAGGTGAGGAAATACATCTACGAGGACTTATAGAATTTGCTAATGTCTGTCAGCAACATTGTTGTTATTGTGGACTAAGAGTAGATAATGCTAAGATTAATCGATATTGGCTGAAACCTGATCAGATTATTGAATTAGCAAATAAAGCTAAGGGTTATGGCTATAAAACCGTTGTACTGCAATCAGGAGAAAATACTGTTTATACCACAGCTGATATGCAGTATATTATTACAAACATTAAAGCCTTAGACTTAGCAATCACGCTCAGTATAGGTGAAAAAACTACAGAAGAATATCTAGCGTATAAGAGGGCGGGTGCTGATCGTTATCTGCTAAGAATCGAAACGACAGATAAGGAGTTATATGAAAAGCTACATCCTGGTATGAACTTTGCCAATCGCCTTCGATGCTTAACGGATTTAAAAGAACTAGGCTATGAGGTTGGGACAGGCTGTCTAGTTGGTCTACCTGGACAAACGCTAGAATCTTTGGCAGAGGATATATTGTTTTTTAAAGCACTGGATGTAGATATGGTTGGACTTGGCCCATTCATACCAAATGGGGATACACCTTTAGGGAAAGAAGTGGGCGGCAATTTTATTTTAAGTCTTAAGATGATGGCTATTACGAGATTGTTATTGCCCGATGGGAATATACCTGCGACTACCGCAATGGAAACTTTAAACAAGGATGGACGAATCATTGCCTTACAAAGTGGTGCTAATGTGGTAATGCCTAATGTTACGGAAGGGGATTATCGCAAAATGTACGCACTTTATCCTGGGAAAATTTGCATATCGGATACACCTGAGCATTGCAGAGGGTGTATTACAAAGAAAATTGAAGGGATAGGTCGGAAAATATCAAAAGAATATGGCTATCGAGTAAAAAAAAATTGAGAAGTTGCAGGAAAATGCAAAAAAAAACTGAATAATGTAAAAGGTAAATAACAGTAGATATTATATCCATAGGCTACGACTGTGGGTTGAATTTAGGGAGGCTATAGCTTTGGAAAAATCAACAGTTATTGGTATGGTTGCTGGCGTTTTATCGGTTGTTGTAGGGATGGCATTAAAAGGTGCGAGTCCGATGGCGTTGGTAAATCCTGCGGCATTTATGATTATTATTGGTGGTACAATAGCTTGTCTATTCAATGCATTTACTATGGATATCCTTAAAAATTTTCCGAATTTGATTAAGACTTTATTTAGAACACCACAACTTATGCCCAAAATCGAGATGCTCAAAATGTTTGTAGAATTATCTCAGGTAGCGAGACGTGAGGGTATTTTGGCTCTTGAAAGTCGTGTAGATGAAATTAAAGATGAATTTTTAAGAAAGGGTCTAAGCATGGTTATTGATGGTTTAGATCCAGACTTTGTTGGTGATGTATTGGATGCGGAAATTCAAAGTATGGAAGAACGTCATCGCATTGGGGCGCTAGTTTTTAGCCAGGCAGGTACTTATGCTCCAACACTCGGCGTTTTGGGCGCCGTTATTGGTTTGATTGCGGCCCTTGGGAATCTTGATGATATTGAAAAATTAGGACACTCCATTGCGGCTGCCTTTGTGGCAACGTTGCTAGGTATTTTTACAGGGTATGTTATTTGGCATCCATTTTCAAATAAATTAAAAATGATGTCCAAAAAAGAAGTAGATAGCAAGAAAATGATGGTTGAAGGAATTTTATCCTTACAAGCTGGTGATTCACCAACGGCTATTGAAGCGAAACTCATGGTGTTTATCCCTCAAACAGAACGTTTGCTGTTAAAGGCTAAGACGGAGGAAGCATAATGTCGAGAAAGAAAAAACATCATGCTGAACATCATGAAGAACATATGGATGAATCTTGGTTAGTGCCCTATGCTGATATTTTGACATTATTGTTGGCTTTATTTATTGTACTCTTTGCTTCTGCTCAAGTTGATCAAAAGAAATTTGATATGATTGCCCAATCTTTTAGTGCAGCTTTTAGTGGAAGTCCTTCTGTGTTTGATAATAATCAAGCCATCACACCAGAAATCAATGCCCCTAGACCGGATCAAGCAGATTTAGATAAAACAAAAGAACAGGAACATCTAAAGGAAACAATACAACTTTTAGAAGTCAAGAAAGCCTTGGATAAGTATATTGAGCAAAATAATTTAGTGGGACAATTAAATACATCTCTTACGGAAGATGGTTTGATGATTCGCATTAAAGATACAGCTTTATTTCCTTCCGGAAGTGCTCAGCTTCGTCCAGAGTCCCAGCGCTTTGGGACGGAAATTGCCAAGATGTTAATGACCTTACAACAGAAAGTTGTTATTTCAGGGCATACAGATAATGTACCGATTAATACCCGTGAATTTCCTTCTAATTGGGAGCTTAGTTCCATGCGATCCATAAACTTTATGAAGTCGCTCTTAAGAGAAGGGGATTTAAAGCCAGAACGATTTAGTGCTATTGGCTATGGGGAATTTCGACCTGTAGCAAGCAATGATTCAGAAGAAGGACATTCTCAGAATCGCCGGGTAGAGGTACTTATTATGCGTAATTATAAGATGTAATGATAGGATTAAAGGGGGCTTGGCTTTGGCTAGGCCTCCTTTCGGATTGCTATTGGAAAGTACTGTAAATGCTGATACAATGCTTAATAAAGAATAGATGGAGTGAGAGTAGTGATTATTGGGACTGGTATAGATATTATTGAAATTAGCCGCATTACTGAGGCTGTCAACCGTTCCTCTTTTGTACGCAGAGTGTTTACTCTTTCTGAGCAGCAGTACTGTGAAAGTAGGGGTGTACAAAAATTTGCTTCCTATGCTGCACGTTTTGCAGGAAAAGAAGCGGTAATGAAAGCTTTTGGGACTGGTCTTGCAGGTGGATCCTTGCAAGATATAGAAATTCTATTGAATGATAAAGGTTGCCCTCATGTAGAACTTAGTGGCAAATTTGCAACTTTAGGCAAGGATATAGGTGTCACTGCAATTCATATTTCCTTAACGCATGCCCGGGAGTATGCAGCAGCTCAGGCTATTTTATGGGGAGGACGATAACATGAAATTTGTAACAGGCGCTGAAATAAGAACCATTGATCAAAAGGCGATAGAAAAATACGGTATTCCAAGCATTGCTCTTATGGAAAATGCAGGAAGCGAGGTTGCCCGCCAGATTGGCTGTATTCTAGGAGACTTATGTAATAAAAAGATAGCCATTTTTGCTGGTAAGGGGAATAATGGCGGTGATGGTTATGTGGTTGCCAGACATCTTTATAATCAAGGTGCAAAGGTAAAAGTATTTCTAATCGGTAGTAAAGGCGATATAAGCGGAGATGCATTGGTAAATTTGCAGATTATTAGTTCTATGGGAATTGATGTTACTGAAGTCGTAAATGATGGCGATTGGGATAAATTGAAAATTGCTATAACCTTTACAGATTGCATGGTAGATGCCTTAGTAGGTACTGGTTTTACGGGGCAATTAGGTGGCAATATGGCTCAGGTTGTAGAAAGTATCAATAAGAGTAATAAAGTTGTGATTGCCATTGATGTACCTTCCGGTGTGGATGCAGATACGGGACAAGTTGAGGGCATTGCGGTAAAGGCGAATCACACCATTACTTTTTCTTTGCCGAAACAGGGACTGCTCTTGTATCCGGGAGCCACTTATGCGGGTGATGTATGTGTTGTAGATATTGGGATACCTCGTATGCTCTTAGTAGATGAAAATATAAAGCAAAATATTATTACAAGTACTAGTGTTGGAGAACTTTTTTTAAAGCGGAGCCCTAATTTTCATAAGGGTAACTGTGGAAAAGTATTCCTAGTAGCCGGTTCTAAGGGCCTTACTGGTGCAGCGGCCCTGGCTGGGGAGGCAGCTCTTCGAGCGGGAGCTGGCCTTGTAACCTTAGGGATTGGGGAAAGTTTACATAACATTATGGAAAATAAGTTGACCGAAGTAATGACAAGTCCATTAAGAGAGGTGCTACCAGGCACTATTGGACAAAGTGCGGTAGAGGAAATATTAAAAATTGCAAGTACTAGTGATATTGTAGCGATTGGTCCAGGGCTAGGTCGTCATGAGGGCACCATGACTGCGGTACGTCAAGTTATTAAAGAAATAGAAAAACCGCTGGTGATTGATGCCGATGCTTTATACGCTCTGGTAGACTATACTAATATCTTGGCAGAGGCCAAAGCCGTGCCTGTAGTGACCCCCCATCCTGGGGAAATGGCTCGCCTGCTTGGCTTAACAGCTGATGAAGTCAATCAAGATCGAGTGTATATTGCAAGACAGACGGCTATGGAGTGGGGAAGTATTGTTGTTTTAAAAGGGGCACGTACTTTAGTAGCATTTCCGGATGGAGAAGTATATATTAATATTACAGGCAATGCTGGTATGGCTACAGGAGGTACTGGGGATGTTTTAACAGGAGTGATTGGGGGATTAATGGCCCAGGGCTTATCAAGTCATGAAGCAGCCTTAGTTGGCGTTTATATTCATGGACTAGCGGGAGATATTGTAGCGCGAGGGGGGATGGTAGGCATGGTTGCTAGTGATGTAATTAGAGCCTTGCCAGCAGCAATTCTTGCTATTCAAGAAAGAGAGTAAGCATAATTTGTCCTTTTTTCATGCATACTTAGTTAGAGTGGAGGGTATTAGAAAACATCTTGTACATATAAAATAAAAGTATATATGAACACGACTGATTATCATTCGCCAATTACTAGAATAATATATAAAAAAATTGACATTTGTATATAAAAAAATTATAATTACTCTATGTGATAGCATGTGTTAACTGGCGGGGGTGAAGGCGTGGCAGAATTGAGGCGCATTATGATTAGTATTCCAAATAGTTTGCTCCAAGAAGTGGATGGTATTATTGCGATGGAGAAATTAAGCCGTAGTCAATTTGTGCGTGATGCTATGCGCTCTTGCATTGAAGATCGTAAACGTAAAGCTGTACGTGATAAGATGCGTAGAGGATATCAGGAAATGGCAAATATTAATATGGAATTAGCCGAGGAAGGATTGCTGTCAGACACGGATATGTTTGAAATGCCTACCTTGCTGGCGGAGCGTGAATAATAATGGTCGTAAAACGTGGGGATATTTATTATGCCAATTTAAGCCCAGTAGTAGGCTCAGAACAAGGCGGACATAGACCTGTTTTAGTAATTCAGAATGATGTTGGTAATAAATATAGTCCAACGGTGATTGTAGTAGCCATTACTTCGCAGATTTCCAAGGCGAAGCTGCCTACTCATGTAGAAATAAGCTCCAAGTATTCTAATTTAGAAAAAGATTCTGTCATCTTACTGGAACAGTTGCGTACCATTGATAAACGCCGCTTAAAAGAAAAGGTTACTCATCTCAGTGATGAGGTAATGGGTATGATTGACGAAGCGATAAAAGTCAGTCTAGGTTTAGTGGAAGTATAAATCGTGATAAAGAATAGGCAGGTAGCTGTCTATTTTTTTTGAGCATTCGGCGGTAGTAATCAATAAGGAGGAGTAGGTTGTGCGTAAAGGGCGATGGGTAATGTTCGTAATGCTCGTAGCGATGCTAATTGCTAGTGCAGGGTGTAGTGCTAAAAAAGTGGTAGAGCAGGGACAAGTATCGAGTGGACAGGAACAAGGAGCGCTACAGGTCAAAGTATTGGATATTGGGCAAGGAGATGCTATTTTGATTCGCGGGGGAGGGCAAACCGTCCTCGTTGATACAGGGGATATTGAGACTCGGGATAAATTGGTCGCCTACATAAAGAAAGAAGGCATTACTGCTATTGATACCGTCATTATTACTCATCCTCATGCCGACCATTTAGGCGGTATGCTAGGAGTCTTAGAAAATTTTAAAGTGAAACAAATCTACGATAGTGGACAAACAGGCACGACCGCTCTATATCGCAAATATTTATCAGAAGTGCAAAAACAAAAAATACCCTTTAACTTGGTGAAGGCAGGTGATGAAATAAGCATTACCAATGAAATAAAACTTAAATTTTTGGCGCCAAGTAAGCCCTTTATAACGGAATCAGCAATGAATAATAATTCTATCGTCGCCAAGCTGACCTATAATCAATTTTCCATGCTGCTGACAGGGGATGCAGAGAAAGAATCAGAAAAAAACATGGTTAAGAACTACCCAAAGGAACTTAAAAGTACAGTGCTCAAAGCTGGTCATCATGGCAGTAATACCTCTTCTTCTTCTGGATTTTTAAAAGCCGTAGCACCTGAGGCCGTTATTATTTCCCTCGGCGTTAATAATGACTATCATCATCCCCATCCATCTACATTGAAGAAATATGTGGATGCTCAGCTAAAAATATATCGTACAGATTTAGATGGTACTGTGACCATTACCAGTGATGGTAAAACTTATAAAATCCTTAAGGAGAAATAATATGGAAATTCAAGCTATTATTGATCGCTTTGAAGGTAGTAAAGCTGTATTGTTCCTTGGTGAAGAGGAAGTGCAAGTCGTGTGGCCCCGGCGTATTTTACCGAAGGAGGTAAAAGAGGGCGATATTCTCCAAGTTACGTTACAAATTGATAATGAGGCAACGGCGGCGGCGAAAGCAGAAGCCGAAAATTTATTAGAACAAATACTCAGAGAGAATCAGGAGAGCTAACAGCTTTCCTGATT
>JAPUES010000156.1:6931-8762 GCA_027492445.1 Sporomusaceae bacterium
ATGTAGAAATTACCACTAAAAAGTTGAGATTTAGCCGAAAGTCCTGCAGGGATTTTGTCAGAGGAGGCGAATTGTAATCTAGACAAGTGGCAAATATGTAGTGAGTAAGGAGGTGTTATAATTGCATCGTATAGTAGTAAGCTTTTTGTTAATGATGGTCATTATGGCACCGCAGATGTGTATGGCGGCAGTGCTAACGGGTAGTACCAATCTAGCTGCTGGAAAAGCAAGTAATTCAAGTAGTGTAGAATTATCTAATATACGTTGGTTAGTGCATAAGGATGGTGTAGAAGGCACCAGTAAATTGCGGTTAGTCATTGATACAACTGGGCCAGTTAAAGTCAGTGGTACCCTTGATGAAAAAACAGGAACCAAATTGACGATTGATATAAAAGATGCAGCCGTGGGTAAAGTAAAATCTACCGTAGCACTTGATGGGGATATTGGGGAAAAAGTAACTTTTAGTAAAAAAAATACTACCAATAGTCAAGTAGTTGTGGACTTATCGAATATGATTGAGGATAGCGATTATAAAATTTTTACATTACCAGTTGACACTATTAATAATAAAAGCTTCCGTGTGGTCATAGATATTAATAAGCCCGTTCCTAAAATTATTTATAATTTTACGCCTGGTTTAAAAGGCAAGGTAATTGTCATTGATGCTGGTCACGGTGGTAGTGATCCTGGTGCCATTGGTCCTAATAAAACCCAGGAAAAAAGGATTACGTTATCCATAGCACAAAAAGTGAAAGCTTTGCTAGAAAAAGCAGGAGCTAAGGTTTTAATGACCAGGCAGACGGATGTAGATGTCTATGGACCCAATGCTAGTGCAGTAGAGGAACTTTCGGCTAGAACAAAAATAGCAAATAATAATAAGGCTGATGCATTTGTGAGCATACATATTAATGCTTTTTCTAATGCTACTGTTGGTGGTATTTCCACCTACTATTATCAAAAAACAGGTTATGATGCTATGCTTGCTAAAAATATCCAAAACAATATTGATGACATAGTGGGATTTGAGGATCGGGGCATTAATTCAGCAGGGTTTTATGTCATAAAACGGACACAGATGCCCGCAGTATTGCTTGAACTCGGTTTCATCTCCAATCCTGAAGAAGAAAAACTAATGAATATGCCTCAAGTCCAACAACAAATGGGGCAAGGTATTGTAAAAGGATTAGAGAGCTTTTTTGCTCAGGCTGCTAAAAAAGGAGGTGGCTCCTGATGGTAAGGATTAGAACTTTTTTAGCAATTATGCTTTTATTGCTGACGGTCCTCATTGCAGGATGTGCTGAAAATGAGAATGCAGCAACTGTGACTTCTAAGGACCCAGTACAAAAGGAACAACAGCAAACCTTACAAGGTGCGCAAAAAAATCCATTGTCTATAAATGGTACGAGTCAAGGGAAGATGATTCTTACTGTGTATAATGCAACAAAAGATGGCCTGTATGTAATGCCAGAACAGCATGTAGTTCCCGCGAATGAACAACCAGCGCAAACGGCGATGGAAATATTAACGGCAGGAACGAAGAATGTGGATTTAATATCGGTTATGCCTGCAGGCACAAAATTACGTCATATTTCGATTAAAGATAGAATTGCGTATGTAGATTTTAATGATAAGCTCATTAAAAATAATACTGGTGGCTCTGCTTCAGAAAGGCTACTAGTGGCAGCTATTATTAATACGTTGACGGAATTTCATGATGTGGAGAAAGTACGAATTATGGTAGACGGTAAAAACATTGATACTATTTCTGGACATATGGATCTTAGTGAACCTCTTAGCCGGTCCGAAAAGATTATAAAAAAATAGTAAAAAG
>JAPUES010000156.1:8862-11439 GCA_027492445.1 Sporomusaceae bacterium
TTAGGGGAATTTGCTTTAATTGATCGCATCAAGGAAGATACAATTTATAAGGCTGATAACGTGGTTATTGGAATTGGTGATGATGCAGCAGTACTAACAAACTGTGATAATATGTTCCAATTAGTGTCAACCGATATGCTGGTAGAAAAGGTACATTTTGATTTAGCGACTTGCAGTGCTTGGGAGCTTGGTTATAAAGCCATAGCAGTAAATGTGAGTGATATTGCTGCCATGGGTGGAATTCCGCGGCATGTCTTGGTTTCCATTGCCTTACCCAAGGACATCGCCGTCGATTTTGTTGTTCGTTTATATGATGGTATGAAAGCTCTTTGCCAAGAATTTTCCATTAATATTGTGGGGGGCGATACGGTGGCGAGCCCTCATGGTCTCATTATAAATGTAACCATTCTTGGTGAGGTGGAACCCGAGCGGCTGCAACGCCGTTCTGGTGCAAGGGTTGGTGAACTGATTGCTGTAACAGGGACACTGGGAGATTCAGCATGCGGACTAGAGTTGTTAATGAGGGGCAACTGGGAGGAATATAGTTTCGCCAATGCCCTTGTGACCAAACATCGAATGCCACGGCCCCAGGTCAAGGCTGGACGGTTACTGGCGGCTTTAGGGTCAAGGAGTATGAATGATATTAGTGATGGCCTGGCGAGTGAACTACATGAAATTGCGAGTGCTAGTAAGGTGGGGATGCGAGTCTACAGTAAGAAGATTCCTTTATCTCCTGAAATGCAAGGGGCCGCTGCCCTCCTTGGCAAAAATCCCATAGAGTATGCCTTATATGGGGGAGAAGATTATCAATTGGTATTTACAATTTCTCCAGAAAGCTTTAGCGCATTAGGAGAAGTTGATATAGATAATAGGATAACCATAATTGGTGAGGTAACCAATGAGAGTCTGGGCGTATTGCTCGTGACAGATGATGACAATACCTTGCCACTGGTAGCAAAAGGGTATAACCATTTTCGATAGGAGGATTTCTTTTTTATGTTACAGTTTAAAACCGTTTCGCCAGAAGAAACCTTTGCCTTTGGCGAGTATTTAGCAAAGGTAGTAGGGCCAAATCAGGTAGTGTGCCTCGCTGGAGATTTGGGTGCTGGTAAAACTTTATTAGTACAAGGATTAGCAAAGGCTTTGGGCGTAGAGGATATGGTCAATAGCCCTACCTTTACGATTCTTAATGTCTATGAAGCTGATTTTACTATTTATCATTTTGACTTATACCGCCTTGATGATGCGGAAGAATTATTTGATGTTGGTTTTTATGAATATACGACGACTCCTGGACTAGCGATCATTGAATGGCCGGATAAATTTCCAAATGAGTTGCCTGAGGAATATCTATGGCTTGATGTACTCGTAGGGGAAAATAGCAATGAACGTATTATCAAGGTTCGTGCCTGTGGCAGTGCCTATGAATCTATCTGTGAGGAGTTGAGACAACGATGCCCATTCTTGCTTTAGAAACATCGACCTTAGTGTCGAGTGTAGCTTTAGGAACGGTTGATACTCTACTAGGGGAAATAACCCTGCAAACGAAAAAAACACACTCAGAATTATTAATGCCTCATATTGATAAGCTCTTAAAGATGGCAGGAATAAAAAAAACGGAGCTAAAAGCTGTGGCCGTAAGTATTGGCCCTGGTTCCTTTACTGGTTTACGCATTGGTCTAGCCACGGCAAAAACCTTAGCGTATGCCCTGCAGATACCCATTGTCGGAGTTCCTTCTCTAGCTGCCTTAGCATATGGCTGCTCAGTACCCGGCGTAATTCTAGCGCCCATGCTAGATGCACAGAAAGGTAATGTCTATCAAGCTGTTTTTCAATGGCAAAATGGTGAGCTACAGGAACTAAGAGCAACAAGGGTTGTAGATATTCAGGAAGCCTTAGAGGATTTGACCCAATATGATTTGCCCGTCCTTGTCATGGGGGAAGCCGCTGTGCTTCATTCGGAAAAAATACAAAAAATCGGTAAAAATTTGGAACTGGCAAAACCACATCTCATCATTCAACGAGCAGCGAGCGTAGCAGGAGTAGGGCATACTCTACTGGGGCAAGGAAAGGTGCAGGATGTTATGACTCTCGAACCCGTATACATTCGGCGTTCAGAGGCTGAGGTGCTATGGGAACGGCGTCAAGAGAGTTCGGTATGAATCCAATTACCTTACGGCGTATGAATGAACTTGATATTGATGGGGTGCTGGCGGTCGAAGAACAATCTTTTACTACGCCGTGGTCGCGAGAAGGCTTTGTTACGGAAATGAAAAATGAATTATCTTATTATTTAATTATGTCCCATGCTGGAAAAATCATTGGCTATGCAGGAATGTGGCTGATTGTAGATGAGGCTCATGTTACGAATGTAGCCATTGTACCTGGTTATCGCGGACAAAAACTTGGTGAAAAATTAATGGCAGCATTGATAGAATGTGCTAAGGAGCGCGGGGCTCTTAGTATGACGCTAGAGGTGCGAGCAACCAATACAGTAGCCCAGGGGCTATACGCTAAATTTGGCTTTATATCCCAAGGGATACGGCGTAAGTATTATACGGATACACAAGAAGATGC
>JAPUES010000157.1 GCA_027492445.1 Sporomusaceae bacterium
GCATGCCAAGTCTTTTTTTGTTATAAGATGCTGTTTTTACATACAATATAAGAACCAAGATTTTTAAACCATAAGCTTTTTTTTTGGAGTGACGCAATGGCTATTTGAACATTGGCATCGGCAATACTGCCTTCCATATCCATAAAAAATATATATTCCCCTAGCTCTGTGCGGGCTGGGCGGGATTCAATTCGGACTAAATTAATATTATTACCGGCAAGTTCCTGCAAAAGATGATATAAGCGGCCAGGTTTATCTCCTCTAATTCTGCAAACAATGGAAGTCTTATATTCACCCTCGCCATGTTCTAAAGGCTGTCTGCCTAGAATGACAAAACGCGTGCAGTTATGGGGATGATCTTGAATATCCATTGCTAACACATTCATATCGTATAGTTTACTAGCTTTAATATTGGCAATGGCAGCATGCCCTTTTGCACTGTCTACTACTAAACGCACGGCTTCTACCGTGCTTTCTACTGCCTTAAACTGGGCATAGGGATAATGCTTGGTCAAATAGTGGCGACATTGGGCTAAGGGCTGGGCATGAGAGACAATGGTATGAATTTCTTCATCTAGAGATTTTGTCAAAAGGTGGTTATGGATTTGCCACACTACTTCTTTTTGAATACAAAGATCTACTTCGTGGGCTAAAGTATCAAGGGTAATATTGATAGAACCTTCCAGGGAGTTTTCAATAGGAACAATACATTCCGTAATCTCACCACTCGCCACAGCACGAATACAGGCATCAATGGTAGCGTAAGGCTGAAAAGTCCATTCCGTTTCTGGATAATAATTAGAACAGACATCCTCACTATGGGTACCGCGAGGACCAAGATAGCCAACAATATTATGTGTAGTCATCATTCCACATCCTTATAAAAAATAAAAAACTCCTCATCCTTAAAGGACGAGAAGTTATGCTCTCGTTACCACCTTTGTGCCCTACCAGAGGTAAAGCAACTTTAAAAAGTACGGACCTTTAATAGTCGATACTTCCTTTGTTAACGGTAAAGGTTCCGGCACCACCTACCATCCCATAAGGGATTTCAGCATGCTACTCCAAGGAGAACTTCAATATAGATCCTGTACCGGGTTTTCAGCCATTCCCGACTCTCTGTAACGAGGATGATATATTTACTTTTCCTTTTCATTGTATTTTACATTACGATTATTAATGGCAAGTCTACCATAAAAGCGTTAAGGAAGCAACTGTTATTTACAACTGAAAATAAAAAACCTTTAAAAGTGTAAAAAAGTGTTGACTGCTAAAAGACATATGTGCTAAAATTGCCTCAAGTGAAATTGAAAAATAGCAATGATCAGGACGAGTAAATATGTAAACTCTAGTTCAGCGAGTTGGTGACCGGGAAACCGGAGGTGTGATGACCGACCTAGAGAGCGTAGCGAATGGACCTGTGAGCTGTCTCCCAAACGCCATTTGGCAAGTAGGTAGGATCGGTTGCCACCGTTAACGGGCTAGGGTATCGGACAATAGGTCCCGTACTTGAAGTGAGATAGGAAGCGTTAGCTTTCTAATTAGGGTGGTATCGCGAACCATTTCGCCCCTTTATAGGGTGAAATGGTTCTTTTTTATATTCTTTTTTACACTAGAGGAGGATGCGCTATGTTAAAAGATGTAATTGCTCAAGTACTCGTAGGTCAAGACCTTTCCCAAGAGCAGGCCGAGCAAGCCATGGAAGTTATTATGTCAGGCCAGGCTGGTGACGTGCAGATTAGTTCACTATTAACAGCACTACGGATGAAAGGGGAAACCAGTACGGAAATCACAGGTTTTGCCCAAACCATGAGAAACTATGCAGCAAAGATTCAGTGTAACAGTGGATCATTAATTGATACTTGCGGCACTGGTGGCGATAAAAAAGGTACATTTAATGTATCGACAACCGTGGCCTTTGTAGTAGCTGGTGCTGGACTTACAGTAGCTAAACATGGTAATAGCGGTGTCTCGAGCTCGTGTGGTAGCGCCGATGTTTTGACATCCTTAGGCATTTATATTAATCTGCCCCCTGAAGCCGTAGCTACCATGATAAATGAAATTAATATTGGTTTTTTATATGCTCCTAGTTTTCACAAGGCTATGAAACATGCTGCCAAACCCCGTAAAGAATTAGGGTTTAGGACAATCTTTAACCTCCTCGGTCCCTTAACCAACCCAGCGAATGCTCATTGTCAGCTGATTGGTGTATATGAGCCAGCATTAACTAAAAAAATTGGGGAGGCTTTACAAGGACTTGGTGTGCGGCGGGCCATGGTAGTTCATAGTCTTGATGGTATGGATGAAATATCTACGATGGCACCGACTCAAGTAACCGAAGTCAAAAATGATATCATTAGGTCCTATGTCATTAATCCTGCCGACTATGGCTTTGCGGGTGGCGATCCAGCGGATTATATTGGCGGCACGCCAGAGGAAAATGCCAAGATTATTGTTGCTATCTTAAACGGGCAAACAGGTGCTAAACGTGACATTGTACTGATGAATGCAGCAGCAGCGCTGCTCGTTGCGGATAAAGTAGAAAATTTGGCAGAGGGACTAAAAGTGGCGGCAGAAAGTATTGATAGCGGCGCCGCCCTTGCTAAACTAGAAGTACTAAGAAGCGCTAGCCAAAGGCATAAGGAGGAGTTCTTATTATCATAAAAGTATGCGGCATTACGTCTCACAGTGCGGCGCAAGGGGCAAAAGACTATGGGGCTGATTATATCGGATTTGTCTTTGCAGAGAGTAAACGACGTATTGATAGCCAAGAAGTGGTAAAGATAACGCGCCAAATTAGCGGTGTGCGTAAAGTCGGTGTTTTTGTAAATGCTCCTTTAACAGAAGTACAGGACATTGCTAAGGAATGTAAACTAGATTATGTACAATTACATGGAGATGAATCTCCAGAATATTGTCGTTTAGTCAAGTATCCAATTATTAAGGCACTGCGAGTAGGAACTAATTTTGATCCATTAGCCCTTGCTGCCTATGGTGCAGAGTGGATTTTATTAGATAGCTTTGTCCTAGGCCAGCAAGGGGGAACAGGCGTAACCTTCGATTGGCGTGAGGCTCAAGGATTGCGGCAACAGATTACAACCCCTCTTTTGGTAGCTGGTGGCCTGAATGCCAAAAATGTGGAAGAGGCCATTAAGGTTTTGTCCCCTGAAGGCATTGATGTATCGGGTGGAGTTGAGACCAATGGGGTCAAGGATTTAGAAAAAATAAAAGAATTTTTAATTGCGGCTCGTAGGGGCAAAGGTGGTGCAAGATAATGCTAAAAAAAATTACCGATATAAAACGCCAGGTAGTGGAAGCTGCGAAGCAAGAAAAACCACTTACCTCCTTCATAAATAAAATTGTGCCAGGAAATTTTTCTTTTAGTAAGGCTATTAAAGAGTCACCATGGGCACTCATTGCAGAATGCAAACTAGCTTCTCCGGCAAAGGGAGAGCTATGCAGTGCCTATTCTGTGCCAGAACTGGCTGAATTTTATACCGCAAATGGTGCAGTAGCCCTTTCGGTACACACTGATACTCATTTTCGCGGTCGTTTAGAAGATATAGCTGCTGTACGCAGTGTGACTTCCCTGCCAATCTTACGTAAAGATTTTATTATTGATGAATATCAGATTTATGAAGCCAGAGAAGCAGGAGCCGATGCCATATTACTGATTGCCAATATATTATCAGATGAAGAACTAAAGAAATATTTAGCTCTTGCTCAGGAGCTAGGCATGGACTGTCTAGTAGAGGTTCATAGCTTAGAAGAACTACAGCGAGTGCAGCAAACTCCGGCCAAGTTGATAGGCATTAATAATCGGAATTTAACAACCTTTGTAACGGATGTGCAAAATACCTTTGATTTATTACCCTATTGTGATAAGGAGCGCCTATTCATTAGTGAAAGTGGTGTAAGTACCAAGGCGGAAGCTAATAGCTTGCGAGAAGCAGGATTACGAGGGGTTTTAGTAGGGGAAGGATTAGTAAAAACAAGTGATATTGGGGAAAAAACTCGAGAGCTAGCAATGCTAGAACCGATAAATGGAGGGAAAGAACATGCCAAATAAAAATGGACGGTTTGGTGATTATGGGGGTCAATTTGTACCAGAAACTGTTATGCCAGCCTTATTAGAGCTAGAAGAGGCTTATAATACATTAAAAGTCGATAAAGAGTTTCAAGAAGAAGTAGCCTTTTATTACCGGGAATATGCTGGTCGCCCAACTCGTCTTTATTTTGCCAAAAACCTCACGGAGCATTATGGCAAGGGGAAAATTTATCTAAAACGAGAAGATTTACTCCATACGGGAGCTCATAAAATCAATAATGCCTTAGGTCAGGCCATCCTTGCCAAACGCATGGGCAAAAAACGCATTGTTGCCGAAACAGGAGCGGGGCAACATGGTGTGGCTTGTGCAACAGTAGCCGCTTTATTTGGCCTTGAATGCTGCGTATTTATGGGGGAAGAAGACATTGAGCGCCAAGCCCTCAATGTGTTTCGTATGAGACTCTTAGGCACAAAAGTAATACCTGTCACCAGTGGTACTGGTACGCTAAAAGATGCTACCAGTGAAGCCATTCGGTATTGGGTTACTCATGTAGAAGACACCCATTATATTATTGGTTCCGTAGTAGGGCCCCATCCCTATCCCATGATGGTAAGAGATTTTCAAGCGGTCATTGGTCAGGAATTAGAAGCTCAAGTACAGGAACTCGCAGGCAGTAAGCTCAGTCATATCGTAGCTTGTGTTGGGGGCGGTAGTAATGCCATGGGGATTTTTTATCAGTTCCGCAACAAGCAAGAAATTATAAAAATTGGCGTGGAGGCTGCCGGCAAAGGCCTCGATACTCCCGATCATGCCGCCTCTCTTACCTTAGGACGCCCAGGTGTACTACATGGCTCTTTTAGCTATTTATTACAAGATGAGGATGGGCAGGTGATTCCTCCTTACTCCATATCTGCAGGACTGGATTACCCAGGGATTGGACCAGAGCATTCCTTTTTTAAAGATACAGGCATTGTAACATATGTGGCGGTTACGGATGAGGAAGCATTAGCAGCTTTTCAGCGTTTAGCCCAGATTGAAGGTATTATTCCAGCCTTAGAAAGTTCACATGCCTTAGCTCAGCTAGAAAAACTAATGCCTGAGACCAAGGAAAATGATGTAGTGGTTGTATGTTTGTCAGGACGTGGTGATAAGGATGTACAATCCGTAGCGAATGTATTGGAGGGGATGAAATGTCACGGATAAGAGATCGATTTCAACAGTTACAAAGTCAAGGACGCAAGGGCTTTATTGCCTATGTTACAGCAGGTTTCCCAGATTTAGCAGGTACTGTAGAAGCGATAGAGGTGTTAGAGGCAGCAGGGGCTGATGTCATTGAAATCGGTATTCCTTTTTCCGACCCCATGGCCGATGGTCCTGTCATTCAAAAAGCAGCAACCTTAGCATTAGAGGCTGGCATGACTACACCGAAAGTATTAGAAATCATTACTACTGTTCGGAAAACTTCCCAAGTTCCTTTAGTAGTTATGACTTATATTAATACTATCTTAAATGTAGGTGTGGAAAAATTTGTTCGCTCCTTTGCTGCGGCTGGTCTAGATGGCATTATCGTACCTGATTTGCCCCTTGAAGAAGCAGGTTTATTATCACAGTTTTGTGAAGAAGTAGGTATTGATTTAATTCAGCTAGTAGCACCTACTACTCCCAAGAATCGGTTAGTCGCCATTTGTAAAAAAGCCCAAGGATTTGTTTATTGTGTCTCCAATACTGGGGTCACTGGTGTACGGCAGGTTGACTATTCGCAAATTGCTCCTGTCATTGAAATTGTTCGTAGTGAGACTGCTGTGCCGCCAGCTATCGGTTTTGGGATTGGCAGCATCGAGGGAGCACAGCAGGCGGCAAAATATGCGGATGGCGTTATTGTCGGAAGCGCTATTATGCAGCGGCTTATGGACGAAGGAATTGATTCTGTTGGTACCTTTGCTAAATCCATTCGTAAGGCCCTAGATGAAGGAGTGTGAATGCTATGATCGCCTATCCAGCTAAAAATGAATTTTGTCAATTCGCAGAAAAACATAATATATTGCCTGTATATACAGAATTATTAACGGATATGGAGACACCTGTATCTCTCTACTACAAGCTGGTCGGTGATGATGTAGGTTTTATTTTAGAAAGTGCGGAAACCAGTAAAACCTTTGGTCGCTATTCCTTTATTGGCGCCGCCCCCTTTGCCACCATTCGAGCGCGCCATCACTATTCAGAAATCATTACAGGAGAAACATCTACAAAGGTAAAGGGTACTCCTATTCATGTATTACGTGAGTATTTGAAGAGCTTTTCTTTTCCAGATTTACCTGATTTGCCGCCGTTTACCGGTGGTGGAGTTGGTTATTTTGCGTATGAATCAATCGCTACTTGGGAACGAATCCGAGGACTGGAGCTTCCCGCAGAAATGATACTCTCCGAACTATTATTTTGCCAAGTGCTTATTATCATGGATCATTTGACTCATTCCACTAAATTAATGTATTTAGCGCGCACAGAGCCAGGAAAAACACCAGCGGAAACCTATGAGGAAGCCAATAGGCAGCTTGCCTATTGGACGCAAAAACTACGTCAGCCTTGCGCGTATCCTAAAGATAATATGACAATGCCTAAAGTGGCTAAAAACCTAGAAATTGATGAACTAGCCCAAAATAAGTTTATTTCCATTGTGGAAGAAGCCCAAGAACATATTTTGGCAGGGGATATTTTTCAAGTGGTCTTATCCCAACAATTTCGCAGTAAGCTAAAAAAACATCCTTTTGCCCTTTATCGTCGTTTGCGGCAGATAAATCCTTCTCCTTACATGTTTTATATTAATTATGGTGAGCGTAAACTAGTGGGAGCATCACCAGAAATGCTAGTGAAGTTATCAGGAGAAGAAGTTCTTACTTACCCGATTGCTGGTACTCGTCCCCGAGGCAGGGATGGGGCTGAGGACGCGCTTTTGGCTGCTGATCTCCTTGCTGATACTAAGGAAAAAGCAGAACATGCCATGCTCGTCGATTTAGGTCGCAATGACATTGGTCGCATTAGTTTACCTGGTACCGTAAAGGTCAATCGTATGATGGAGATTGAAAAATTTTCCCATGTGATGCATATGGTGTCCGAGGTCTCAGGCCAAATTAATCCTAAGTTTGCCGCTGTAGATGTACTAGCTGCTTGCTTTCCTGCTGGTACTGTGAGCGGTGCACCCAAGGTGCGGGCCATGGAAATTATTCATAAACTCGAAGAGGCACGTCGCGGACCCTATGCTGGGGCTGTCGGATATTTTGACTTTAGAGGCAGTATGGATACTTGTATTACCATACGGACCATGGTGATTGACGGGGAGGAAGTCATTATACAGACAGGTGCTGGTATTGTAGCCGACTCCGTACCCATAAAGGAATACCAAGAAATATTGCATAAAGCAAAAGTACTATTTCAAGTTGTAGGGGAGGAGGAGTAAGATGATACTCATCATTGATAATTATGATTCTTTTACCTACAATGTATATCAATATGTTGCCAAGCTAGGTTATGAAGTACATGTTGTCCGCAATGATCAAATCACCTTGCCAGAAATTAAGGAAGGTGGGTATGAGGCCATTATTATTTCTCCAGGTCCTGGTACTCCCGATGAGGCAGGGATTAGTAAAGCCGCCATTAAGGAATTTGCAGGCAAAATACCCATCTTTGGCATATGCCTTGGGCACCAGGCCATTGGGGAAGTGTTTGGCGGGCAAGTAGTACGGGCACCGGAACCAGTACATGGCAAAGTATCTTTTCTTCACCACAATGGCAAGGATATTTATCAAGGTCTTTCTGAGAAACTAGAAGCGGGACGGTATCATTCCCTGATTGTGGAGCGCAGTAGTTTTCCAGAGTGCCTAGAAATCACTGCTACTTCAGCAGATGGTTTGATTATGGGACTTCGCCATCGAGAGTATAATATCCAAGGTGTACAATTTCACCCTGAATCCATTCTGACGCCAGAGGGCATAACAATATTAGAAAATTTTTTGGGCGGGAAAAAATCAAAACCTGCCTAGAAATGTAGTAAGCCCCTTAAAAAGAAATTTTTAAGGGGCTTACTTGTTTATCAATGATTATACTAGGCGTAAGAGCCTATTTGCAGTTATACTAAGGATAAGAAAGATGCTGTGTATAGAGGTGAAGAAAATGGAAATTGGTAAAGTCTCTCAACCTATTGAACAGATAACGGCAAATACCCAGCCCACTAGTGACCAACTGGTAGGTGAAAAAAACCAGGCAACTGAGAATAGAGGCGTTGGGCAAAAAGACTTTCAAGTGAATTTACAGGATGGGCTCAAAGGTAAGCTCGCGGAGTTTGCCAAGACCTTACAAAGTCAACAGCAACTCATTGAATCCTTACCAGAGGATGTTCGAAAAGCAGTGGTTGAACTTTTGCAGCAAATGTCATCCGACGCTGAATTGCCTCAAGGGTTAGAAAATTTGCTGAAGGGGCAAAAAAATATAGCCGATCAATTAAAGAATATGGGTAATATCTTAGTTTTTACTACTGCACTGCAAAGTGATGAACACAGTGATATACGAGAATTTTTGCAAAAAGTTCTTGCTAATGTTGCGGGCCAATCAGAAATAGTTCCTGAAACCTCAGCTAAAGAATTATTGCAATTAGCAAAACAGTTAGCGGTAACTACGAGTGTGGCCCAAGGCATTACCAAAGAGGGGCTACAACAAGTTCTACAGCAAACCTTACCAGAGGATTTAGGAAAGCTAAGTTCCCAAGAACAAAAGATTGTGACTGAGCTGACGAAAACCTTTGGAAAGGATATGCCGCCGGGGCTGCAACAACTGGCCCAGCAAAATAAAATACCCGAACTCCCTGGGGTATGGGCAACCTTAAAAGCGGCTGAAGCCTGGCAGTTTAAGAATGTACAACCCAAGACGTTGCAGGCGGCAGCAGAATTATTAACAGAGCTATCTCAAGAAATGCCATCTAACCTTGCTACGAAAGGGACAGTAGTTAGTCAATTGCAAGAATTTGTGAAGAACTTACCTGGGACTATTACTAGTAAAGCGGCAGTGGTGACAGAATTAGAAATGTTTGCAAAAAACTTATCTCCTGAAGTTGGCAACAAAGGAGCAATCATTGGGGAATTAGAAAAGTTTATAAAAACCTTGCCAACTGAAATTGGTAATAAAGGCGTAGTCGGCAGTCAGCTGGAACAATTTATAAAAAACATGCCAGCAGAAATTGTCAATAAAGCTACAATGCTTACTCAACTGGAACAGCTTGTAAAAAGTTTGCCCCCAGAGTTAAGCAATAAAGCTGCTGCAGTTACACAAATGGAGGAGTTTATAAAAACTCTGCCTTCTGAGGTAGGCAATAAAGTAGCAGTGGCTACCCAATTAGAGCAATTTATAAAAACCTTGCCCCCTGAAATTGGTAAGGCATTACAATACGCCTTACGACAAGGAAATATTTCAGAGAATCTGCAAAAACTTGCCGATGTTTTTAACAATGCGGCAGTATTGAATAAAGATGCTACGGCAGAACTGCAAAAATTTCTGGGAAAGGTAGCAGACAATCTTACTGTCAAGTCGCCGTCCTTACCAACAGATAATAGTAATGTACTAGGAAATTTGGCAAAGCAATTTACCGATCCCACCACCACGAGTGCACAACTTAAAAACCTTATCCAGCAGCTAAAGACGGAGTTGTTTGCCAATGATCCTACCCTGTTAGCAAAAGAAAAACAGGTACTAGATAAACTAACAAAACTCTTTGAACACAATATCCCCCCCGCCCTACAAGAAGGGGCACTCAAACATAAATTAACAGAATTGCCCAAATTTTGGGTACTGCTAAAAGCCTTAGGAACGGAACAATGGCAAAATAATGGGCTGGATAATTTGCAAAAGTCTGCAGGAGTCATCAGGGAATTGGCTCACTCTGTCTATAAATCGACAGGACTTGCAGGCGAAAAACAAGCGGAACATAATGTATTATCTTTTTCCGTCCCTCTCCAAGTTGGGGAAGGTATATATTATCCGGCCCATATTCATATTTACCATCAAAATAATAAGAGCAAGGATGGTGAGCAACAGGAAAAGCAACGACAATTTGAAACCTGGATTCGCGTGTGTGTAGAAACGCAACACATTGGCACCGTCGATAGTGTTTTTCGCCTTTATGGCGATGACAAGCTAGACGTTCGCGTCGCCTTCCCGAGCAATAGCATCGCTGAAGAATTTGCCCAAGAGTTACCTGAGATACGGAAAAATTTAAAAGAAGCCAAGCTCAGTCTCAATGACATTATGATTACTAAGGCGTGAAATTTTTAGGGGTCAGGTTTGACGTACATCAAACCTGACCCTGTAGTCCTTTTATCGGAATCAGAAAGTATAGCCCTTTCTTGATTCCAAGTAAGGGCAACTAAGGCTTGGAGCAAGCCTAGTTTTCTATGTCTTCATAATCTACTTGTGCAAACCCTTTAGTGTTTGCTTTTCCACAATTTTCAGGGGCGATGTTGTTTTTTTCGGTTTTTGCAAACCCTTGACCGGCAGTACTGCAATCCGACTTTTCCGCCCTCGCGGTATTAGATGAAAGTTGTTCTTTTTCCACAATAAGACCTCCTTTATAATGAATGACTTTAGTGTAGTATCTGCATAGAGTGAAAAAGTTATTTATAATATTTTAAACGATTCTAAAGAATATAACCTTAGAGATTACTTCCATAGCTTTTATGCTAGAATTATAACAGCAAAATGATACTATGACCTTCTTTGAGGGTGAATAAAAAGGATTGACTAGGAGGATAAAACATTGAAAGAACGATTAAAACGGCAAATTGATTTTATTGTTGAGGCAGATAAACTTAAACAAATATATCGGCAAAATATCTTATTAGATAAGTCTAGACAAGAAACAGATGCAGAGCATTCATGGCATTTGGCATTAATGGTAATACTGCTTAGTGAACATGTAGATCAGGGGAAAATTGATATTTTACGTGTTATGAAAATGGTAATTATTCATGATATTGTAGAAATTGATGCTGGTGATACCTATTGTTATGATCCAGTGGGGTGCCTTGATCAAAACAGTCGTGAGCAAAAGGCCGCAACGAGATTATTCGGTATGCTGCCCGTAGATCAAGGCGAAGAATTTAAAAGCCTGTGGGAGGAATTTGAAGAAAAAATAACTCCCGAAGCCTGCTTTGCCGGAGCTCTCGATCGGTTACAACCTTTATTATTGCATTACTATACAGAAGGCCAATCTTGGAAGGAAAACAAAATAACCAGTGAAAAAGTGATAACGCGTAACAAAGATACGCAAAATATCTCCCGCAATTTAGGAGCTTTCGTTGAGGAG
>JAPUES010000158.1 GCA_027492445.1 Sporomusaceae bacterium
GCAATAGGCAAAAAGATATTATAACACTGAATCGAAAGTTTCCTAGGGTCTTAGTAAATAAGCCATTTCTTGCCTATACCGATACTGCTTCCATCACTATTTTTATCCAGGATTTTAATTATCGGTTCTGTACTATTCTTGTACCTGTACCTTATCCCCAATTATCAATCCCCTTATGTCAGAAGGCACCTTCTGAATTGCAATGTACATTTGAAAAAGAATTATCTACAGAGGACAATAAGACTATGATGCTTTATCGCGTTACCAATTATCACGATATTATTTATAATGATGATTTTGTTGCTTTATTAAAGAATGGGACTGTAAGCAATTGTCCTGTTCCAATCCCCGCAGCTGCGTCGTTAGAAGGAAAGTAACCTTATTTTATAATTGAAGGGTAAGTGAAACTTTTATGAAAATACACACCTCCTCTCAAGAGTCTCTATTGCCTGACTTGATGATGCAAAAGCAAGTTTTATCACCTATCTATCAGGATAGTTCTCTTTGGTTACAATCTATTGTTGAGTCCTCCGATGATGCTATCATTGGTAAAACCATCGAAGGAATCATTGTGAGCTGGAATGCTGGCGCCGAAAAGATATACGGCTACACCGCTCAAGAAATGATTGGTCAATCCATGTTGATGCTCGTTCCACCTGATAGACCTGATGTGGTTCCTCATCTCGCTAAAATAAAAAGAGGAGAGAGAGTTGCTCCTTTCGAAACAGTACATGTCCGCAAAGATGGAACGGTGGTGGATATTTCTAAAAGCATCTCACCAATTAAAGATAGGAATGGTACTATCATTGGTGTCTCAACCATTGCCAGAGATATTACGGACAATAAGCGCATTCAAGCTGAAATACTAAAAAAAACCGTAGAATTAGAAAAAGCAACTTCAATATTGCGCTTGGCAGAAAAGATTTTTGAAAGTGCTAATGACGGTATTGTTGTCACCGATATGGAAGGCGTTATCCAAATGGTAAATCCTGCTTTTATTACTACAACGGGTTATAATTTGGACGAACTCCTAGGTTTCACGCCACGCCTCATTAAATCAGGTCGCCATGATGAAGCTTTTTATAAGAACATGTGGAAAGATTTAATGAATAAAGGCCAATGGACAGGTGAAATCTGGAACAAACGAAAAAATGGTGAACTCTACCCAGAATGGTTATCGATTAGTGCCATTCACAATGATGCTGGTATCGTAACAATGTATTCGGCTGTATGCCGGGATTTAAGTGAACGCCTGGAATATGAAGAAAAAATTCGCTACCAAGCCTTCCATGATGCTCTAACTGGTCTACCAAATCGACTGCTTTTTCAAGATCATCTTGAGAAAGCATTATCTCTCGCCAAGCGTACCCATAAATCCTTAGCCACGTTTTTTTTAGATATCGATGGTTTCAAAAAAGTAAATGATACTCTAGGGCATGATGTCGGTGATTTTTTATTGCAGGCAGTGGCCCAGCGCCTATTATCTCTTGTCCGTTCGAGTGATACAGTAGCCAGGATGGGCGGCGACGAATTTACGATTATCCTCTCTGAAATCGAGCATCCAGAAGATGCGGCGTTGCTTGCCAACAAAGTATTAGAAGCCATACGCCAACCTTTTTTTCTCAATGAAGAAACTATTCACGTTACAACAAGTATTGGTATTAGCTTATATCCACTAAACGGACAGGATATACAAACCTTAATGAAGCAAGCCGATATTGCCATGTATGTCACTAAAAATTCCGGTAAAAATAATTTTCATTTTTTTAGTGACACAAAGTAAATAATACCTATCTACTAATAGATATAACACACGAATAGGGGTAGCACTGTTATGGGATAATCTTATCTCATAACAGTGCTACCCCTATTTATGTTGTGGAAGAGAGAAAATACTAGCAACTAAATTCCTTGCTAAACAGTAAATATTTAAAAATTGAGTGATATTTTTTGCAAGAGATTGCATATCTATCTAATACATAAAACTTCCATAGTAACTTCTAGAATTACATATACCTGACTAGTAACCTTAAGGAGGGGCGATTCTATGGCTAGTTTTGATTTTGATAATCTGATAAAGAAAGATCGAGAGTCTAAAAAAACACAACAGTTTAGTGGTTTGCTCCTTGATTACCTTACTCTCATCAAGGAAAACCCCAAGATTCCTATCTTAGCCCATCAGCGCATGTACGAGCTACTGATTGCTCGTGGCGTCGAAACAATCAAAACCGAAGAAAATCCCCGTTTGAAGCGAATTTATGGCAATGATGTATTAAAACGCTATACCTACTTTACAAAGGACTTTTATGGCATTGATAAAACAATCATGAAAATCATGCGCTATTTTCATTCTGCTGGCATGAAGGGTGAAGAATCCCGACAAGTGCTGTATTTTGTCGGACCAGTAGGAGCAGGAAAATCCTCTATTATGGAAGCGTTAAAGCAGGCCTTAGAAATGAGTCCCCCTATTTATGTAATAAAAGATTGTCCCATGCGAGAAGAACCATTACACCTCATTCCAAAACATCTAAGACCTAAATTCGAACAATTATTAGGTATAAAAATCGAGGGCGATCTTTGTCCCATTTGTCGCTATCGGTTGAAAAACGAGTATCATGGTGAGTTTGAGTGTGTTCCTATCACAACTTCAGATTTTTCTACCCGCTCTCGTAAAGGAATTGGTATGGTCCCGCCTGTTGATCCGAATAATCAAGACACTTCCGTCTTAATTGGTTCTGTAGACATTTCAAAAATGGATCTGTATCCGGAAGATGATCCTCGGGTGCTTTCACTGAATGGGGCTTTCAACGTGGGCAATCGCGGGTTAGTGGAATTTATTGAAGTCTTTAAAAATGATGTTGAATATTTGCATAACATGATTACTGCGACCCAAGAAAAATCCATAACTTCCCCTGGTAAAGGATCAATGATTTATTTTGATGGCATTATCTTAGCCCACTCTAATGAAGCCGAATGGAATAAGTTTAAATCCGATCATACCAATGAAGCTATTTTAGACAGAATCGTTAAAATAGAAGTTCCCTATTGCCTAGAGCTAGACGAGGAGATTAAGATCTACCAAAAGATTTTAAGGAATAGTAATTTTGATGCTCATATTGCTCCCCATACCATTGAAATGGCCTCAATGTTTGCTATCTTAACCCGGTTAACACCATCTGCTAAAGTCGATCCTTTAACAAAACTCAAAACCTATAATGGTGAGGAAATTGTAGAAAGAGGCGTAACCAAAAAGCTCGATATTTCCGAACTGCGCGAAGAAGCAAACCGTGAAGGAATGACCGGTATTTCTACCCGTTTTATTATGAAAGCTATTGATATCGCGTTATCCGAATCGGAAAACAATTGTATCAATCCCATCAGCATCCTTGATAATCTGATTAAAGCCGTTAAGGAAATGGTGCTTACGGAAGATGATAAGAAACGCTATTTAGGTTTTTTGCAAGATACCATCAAAAAGGAATACCACAAACTATTGGAAAAAGAAATAACGCGAGCCTTTATCCACGGTTATCGGGAGCAAGCAGAAAGCCTCTTTAATAATTATTTAGATCATGCCGAAGCTTTCGCTAACGCCACCAAGCTAAAAGATAAAAGCACGGGGGAAGAGCTAGAACCTGACCTTAAGTTCCTCCAATCCATCGAAGAACAAGTTGGTATTTACAATGCCTCCGCCCGAGGGTTTCGACAGGATGTTACTACTTATATGTTCTCAGTACTGCGCAGTGGCGGTAAAATTGATTACCAATGCTATGAACCTTTAAAAGAAGCCATTGAAAAAAAATTAGCCACTGCCGTCAAGGAATTGTCCCGCATTATTACCAAGGCCAGAGTACGAGACGATGAACAAGATACTAAATATAACGCTATGAGTGAAGAAATGAAGAACAATGGGTACTGCGATCATTGCTGTAATATTGTCCTCAAATATGCTGCTAATAATCTTTGGAAGGATTAAGTCCCTTCCTATTAGGAGGAGTCGTCAGTGGCGATTTTTAAAGATAAGGACCTTAGTCATTCCGACCGCTCCGCATGGGATCGAAAAAGACACCGTCAATTGGTAGAAGATAGCATCAAGAAAAACTTAGGCGACATTATTGCCGAAGAAAGTATCATTGGGCAAAGCAAAGAAAAAATAATAAAAATCCCCATTCGCGGCATTAAAGAATATCAATTTATTTATGGAACAAATACTGGCGGTACAGGTTCAGGATCAGGCAATGAAGAAAAAGGGCAGGTTATCGGCAAAAATAGTAGCCAAGAAGAATCAGGGTCCGGCCAAGCAGGCAATGGATCTGGCGTGGAAATTTACGAGACGGAAATCACCTTAGAAGAGCTGATTGACTATCTTTTTGAGGATTTACAGTTACCTGATATGGAGCGAAAAAAGTTCTTCCAAATAGAATTAGAATACAAATTTAAACGCTCTGGCTTTCAGCTGAAAGGCACCCAGCCACGTTTAAATAAAAAACGAACACTAATTGAAAAACTCAAACGCAAGCAAATGATTCAGCGAGATCAAGAGGATCAGGAGTCAGAAGAAGCTTCTAAGCGTATCCCTTTTCATGAGAAGGATTTGCGTTATAGTCGCCTGAAAGAAGAACTGCACAAGCAGTCTAATGCCATAATTCTTTGCATTATGGATACCTCTGGCTCCATGGATCAAACGAAAAAATATTTGGCCCGTAGCTTTTATTTTTTGCTGTACCAATTTATTCGCTGGAAGTATGAACATGTTGAGGTGGTCTTTATCGCTCATACCACAGTCGCTCAGGAAGTCAATGAAGAGGATTTTTTCCATCGTGGCGAGGCTGGTGGCACTTATATTAGCAGCGGTTATGCCAAAGCCTTAGAAATTATTGAACAGCGTTATAATCCTACTGTGTGGAACCTTTATACCTTTCATTGCTCCGATGGCGATAACTGGAGTGAAGACAATAGCAAGGCTGTTGCTTTATTAGAGCAGCTGTGTGCTATCAGTAATTTATTTGGCTATGCTGAAATAAATACCCATCGAATGTATGGAAGTTCCATGGCCAGCCACTATGATAAATTCCTTAGTTTAAACAACTTTGTGATGGTGACTATGAATAGCAAGGACGATATTTGGGCCGCTTTTAAGAAATTTTTAGATAGAGACGTAGCTCCTGGGGGGAATAGTTGATGGCAAACTATAGCCTAAGGGAATTAGAAGAGTGGAATAATCAAATTGAAACGTTAGTCCGTGCTGCAGGATTAGACTGCTATGAACAGCACTTTGAAATTTGCAGCTATGAAGATATGCTATGTTATGAGGCCTATTTAGGTATGCCCTCGCGCTATCCCCATTGGAGCTTTGGTAAAGCCTATGAACGGCAAAAATCTTTTTATCAAAAAAACTTAGTGGGTCTACCTTATGAATTAGTCATTAACTCTGATCCTTGTATTGCTTATCTCATGCAGGATAATACTTTACTGACTCAGATTTTGACCATGGCTCATGTCTATGGACATAATGATTTCTTCAAAAACAATCGTTTATTTAAACGGGACACACGCGCAAGCATGGAAGTTGATATGTTTAAATCCCATGCCAATCGCATCCGAGAATATATACAAGACCCTAGCATTGGTCCAGAAAAAGTCGAGCGGATTTTGAATGCTGCCCACGGCCTTAAATTTCAAACTCGCCGTCATGGGGACATCAAAGAACCTGATTCCATAGAATGTAGCGTGGAAGGAAAAGAAGCCATTCCAGTAAGGTTACAAGAAGACTTATTGGCCTTTCTAGCCGAGAAAGGAAATCTAGTAGACTGGGAACGGGATTTAATTCATATGGTCCGCAAGGAAGCCCTTTATTTTATTCCGCAAATAGAAACCAAAATTATGAATGAAGGCTGGGCTAGCTACTGGCATTATCAATTATTAAATGAGCTTCATTTACCTCACGGCCTCCATTTAGAGTTTTTGAAGCGTCACAATTTAGTGATATGCCCTCACCTCGGTAGAATCAATCCTTATTTTGTAGGATTTAAAATATTTGAATACCTAGCGAAGCAGCCAGGAGGACGAGAGAAAATCATGGCCATCCGCTCTGAAGATAGAGATCATTCTTTTATCCGTCGGCATTTAAACCAAGAATTGTGCTCCGAATTACATTTATTTTCTTACGGTATCCAAGGTGATAACATCGTCGTTACCGAAGTATCGAGGGAAGATGGCTGGAAAAAAGTACGGGATGATTTAGCAAGCTTCGTTGGTCTAGGAAGCATCCCCATCGTTCAACCCCTATCCGTAGAAAAAGGCACCTTAGTACTAGAGCATATCTATGATAAGCGAGAATTAGAATTAAAATATGCCCAAGAAACGCTCAAATATGTTGTTGATTTATGGGGGGGTAAGGTAGATTTACAAACAAACCTTTATAATACTCCCACAATTATTCGTTGTAACGAAGAAAAGGTAGTAACTACCCATAGTTGCTAAATTGTATTTTTCTACTCACTATTAAAATATGACGAGACCTGCCACATTCATAAGAATTTTGGCAGATCTCTATTTTTTCACACATGGAAAGCCTATTTAATTTTAATACGCCGTGATAGCACAACCTTGCTGTCTATCTCCTTTATTTTTTTCATGACGTTGTCGTCCTTCTTCAAAGCGAGCCTCTTCGTCTTTCGTTATTAGTTTTAGAGGTGGCACCTTTTCCGACTTGCCAATACTATTTAAAGAAACCATAGTAAAATAAGCTGTTAATGCACAGATATTGGGCGTTTCGCTATCGAGATCTTCCACATCGACCCGGACTGCCACTTCCATAGAAGAACGTCCGACAAAAGTCAAGTAGGCATGACAACTAACCAAGTTACCAACATAAATTGGTCTGTTAAAAATTAATTGATCCACTCTTGCTGTTACTACATTGGTACGGGCGTGGCGTTTGGCAACAACCCCTGCCGCAGTATCCATCATTTTCATTATTTCTCCGCCATGCACATTCCCTGCTGGATTGGCCTGGGTTGGTAGCATTACCGCAGACATGATCAAGGATGAATCACTAACAAATTTATTTTCCATTTCTTTACCTCTCCTTATCCATTATAAAATATTATATTAGTTATTAAATCGTTTTCGATAGCCACATTTTCTACAAAGTTCTTCTGTTATAAGATGATTGCAAAAACCCAGTCTTATCTCTTCTGCTCTTGTCCCATTTATAATCTCTACAAACTTTTGTTCTTTAATATTTCCTAAATTAATAATCCCTTCCCCATCAAGGCAGCAGGGCACAACGGTACCATCCACTAAAATAGCAATTTGCTGCCTTAGTCCATAACAAGAGCCTGTAGTAGTGCCCTCTTCAGCCTGTAAATTAGGCCATTTGAACTCATAATCTTGATTCAAATACACTTTCTCACCTATTTTTAGAGCCTTATTCTCTGATAAGGCACCTTCGATTTTATAAGGAAGCGTAAATTTTTCTTCGATTTTATGTAAAATTTCTATATTTCTGATTCTTTGATCTGTTGTTACTAAAGCTTCGTCGAGATTCCATAACCGTAAGGATATAATTATTTTTGACTCTAACATGGCTCGACGAGCAAAGGTAAGAATCCTATCAATATACTCTTCTTTCGATATTTGATTTTCATTGCCATCAAAACTATGAAGGGAAAAATTGATTTGCCGAACTGCCGATTTTTCAAGTAAAAGCTCCCCAGCTTTTTTTATTAAAGTCCCATTCGTAGTAAGGTTCACTTTAAAACCATTTTCATAGCTTAGATCTAAAAACCGCCCTAAATTCGGATGTAATAAAGGTTCCCCCTTTACATGTAGATAGATATAGTCTGTAAAAGGTTTAATTTCATGTAGAATCTGTGCAAATGTAGCTTCTGACATAAATTCAGCTTGTCGTTTCGTCGCTGGGCAAAAGGCACATTTTAAATTACATACATTGGTTATTTCTATATATACTTTTTTATACTTTTTCATAGCTAGCAAGCTCCTATTCCTTTACTGGCTCTTTTTAACCTAATAAGAACATACAGGCATATAATACAGTTGCAAGCTAATATTTGATATAGCATGAATATACTAATATGTTCTAGTAGCATTCCCCCTCCTATATTACCAATGGCTCCCCCAATCCCCATTGCTGCTGCATGGAGTGTTATGGCCGTGGTTCTCATATTGGCAGGAACAATTTTATTAAGGTATTGCAACGAGGCTAGTAAGTAAAAAGTATAGGTAACCCCCTGCAACAGTTGAATCCCTAGCACGGGAAGATAATAGCTACATAGGGAATCCAAAAAATATCGCAGAGCAAATAATGCCACCCCTACAATATACAAATTAAGTTCACCATATTGGTATATTAATTTTGCACCAAAATAAAATGCTGGCAATTCACTAATGGCAATAATAAACCATACTATCCCAAGCTGGGTAACATCTCCCCCCGTCTTCTCAATTAGGACAGGAATATAACTCCCATTGCTGCCATTTCCAATATTCGTAAGCATGACGGAAACAAGTAACAGCATAAACTGCTTATCTTTCATCAGACTAACCACACCATTAAAACTAATCCTTTTATGCAGACCTTTATCTTTATAGTTAATGCTATGTAATAACAATATCCCAAGCAGCATTAGAGCCGAATAAACAATATAGGAACTATTTATCCCTAAATATTTTACAGCATACCCCATAAATAATGCTACTATCCCATAACCAAAAGAACCCATCAGCCTAATTTTACCATATTGCATTTTCTTGTATTGTTCGATAATTTCATAACTATAGGCATCCGTGACAGGCACAACGGGACTTTGAAAAATCATCAATAAAATTATACTTAACATAATAAAGTAAAAACCCGTAGCAGGGATTAAGGAATAGACAAACACTGCACTTAGTAGCATGGTTATCATCATGATGGTTCGTTTATTGGAATACTTATCCGTAATAAATCCCCATACTGGCTGGGTAAGTACGCCAGTGATTGAAATGGTGGCAAAAATGATACCCATTTCCGTATAACTTAACCCCTTCCCCTGAAAGTAGTAAATGAGAAAGGGATAAATGCAAGCGAGCGCCCCATAAATTGCAATGTATATTCCACTTAATTTTATTGATAAATTTCTTTGTTCCATAGCTTTTTACCTATTGCCTATTATACTTCATTCTAGTATTCGCCAAATGGTCTTTCCTAAAACTCACTTTATAAAAAACTGGTAATACTCTACAAATTATATAGAGCTTTACAGAACTATGCAACAAGAAGCCTAAACCTTTCGTTTTAAAAAGGTTTAGGCTTCTTGTCAGAAATTTTTCTAGAACTGATCCTTATGCCAAGACAATCTTATCTATTCTAAGACCTATTTAAGAAACAGGCATACTTTTTACCATTATATTACTTTAGAGTATTATTTTCCTTGCCTTTACACCTTCCTTAAACTTAATTTCCCCTTTTGAAATACATTGTGTTGAGCACACATTTCCACACAAATGACATCCTACACATCGTTCTTTGTCAAGTATCGGTTTTCTGTTTTTAGCATCCCATTCTATCCCTTGATGACCACCATCGTAGCATGAAATATAGCATCTTCCACAGCCAACACAAATCTCGTGATCAAACTTTGGATATACAATATAATCTCGATCTAGCTCTTCGGCGGGTATGATATTTCTGCTTGCAATTCCCACCATATCCTCTAACTTCTCAAAGCCTTTTTCATCCATATAATGAGAAATCCCACTAATCATATCCTCAACGATTCGATATCCATATTGCATGACTGCTGTTGTAACTTGAAGGTTACCTGAACCTAGAAGTATGAATTCCACTGCATCTTCCCAAGTTTCTATACCGCCAATACCACTTATGGGAATATTTTTGAGTTTTTCATGGGTTTTTAGTTCATGGATAAATCGTAATGCGATTGGCTTAACTGCTTTTCCCGAATATCCTGAAACTGCCGATTTACCATTTATGATTGGTAGGCCAACCATTTTATCAAGATCTACACCAGAAATACTCTTTATTGTATTTATAGTCGCAATCCCTGTGGCTCCCCCTTCAATCGCTGCAATGGCAGGAATACACATATTGCCGATATTGGGAGTCATTTTAGCAAGCACTGGAAGCTGAGTACCCCGGCGAACTGCCTCACAATATTTCTTAACAAGATCTGGATTTTGGCCAACATCTGATCCCATCTCATGGCTTGTCATTTGAGGACAAGAAAAATTACATTCGATAATATCTGCCCCTACTTGTGTGACAAGCTTAGCTAACTCTTCCCATTCTTGTTCATTTTGTCCCATTATAGAAGCCACTAAAACCTTCGTTGGATAATTTTCTTTTAATCTTTTCATGGCTTCTAAGTTTTCTTCTAAAGAATGCTCTGCAATTTGCTCCATATTTTTAAAACCGATAAAGGGTGTTCCTTCTTTTCTTAAGTTATCAAAACGAGGAGAAACTTCCTTTGCTATGAAGAATCCTATTGTCTTAAAAACCACACCACCCCAGCCTGTTTCAAAGGCTTTTGCGCACATATCATAACAATTTCCAACTGGTGATGAAGATAAGAAAAAAGGATTTTCACATGAAACGCCACAAAAATTTATGGATAAATCTTTCTTTTTCATTATCTTACACCCCCAGTTTGCAAGTTTCTTTCCCTTATCGTCTTTTCATTAAGATATTCAGCAAGTTTGTCGGCGGCCCCTTTGCCTGTTTTCAGTGCGTATACAACTGTTTTATCACCTTCTACCATATCACCTGCCGCAAATATACCTTCGATATTCGTCATATAATTTTCAGTAATGATTATACCTTTATTATTGATATGAAAGCCCCCAACATCCTCTAGTCCTTCACTTTCTTGGCCGATAGCAAGGATGATAGTATCGGCAGGCAGTTCTAGCATGGAATCATCAAACATACCGCTAGCTTTAAATCGTACCACTTTCCCCTCTTCCCCTAAAATTTCAACGGGTTTAAAGCCTGTAAAGACTGGAATATTTACTTGTTGAGCAAAAGCTAGTTCCTTCTTATCTGCTGGCATCTTTCCTAATGTCCGCCGATAAACAATTTTTACATCTTCTGCCCCTAAATAGTTAGCAGTTAAAGCACAGTCGATTGCCACATCGCCACCACCGATTACTATGACTCTTTTACCAACAGCAACCAGTCCATCTCTCATCTTTACTTCTGCTAAAAATTCTGTGCCGTTGAAAACGCCTT
>JAPUES010000159.1 GCA_027492445.1 Sporomusaceae bacterium
TTTTGCAAATTTACACTGTGTCAATTGTCAAATATTCTTAACTTAATGACATTGCTATTATAAGACCCTATTTTTATGACAACAACGTTTTTATCGTAATTTCACTAAAAAGCTTTCATCATTTCATTTATTCTTTCTACAGATAGGGCATCCTTGCATACTCATCGGTTGTTCTAAATGAGCCCGAATAAGCAAGGCCTCATTATTAAAGATTTCTAAGGTAGCGCTATCAGCAATAATCTTGCCCTCACTAAGTACAATGGTGCGTTCACAAAGATCTAGCACCAAATCCAAATCATGAGTAGCAATGACTTTCGTGTGAGTAAAGGATTGAAGTAGCCTAATAAGCTGCCGCCGCGCTTTTGGATCAAGGCCTGCTGTTGGTTCATCCATAACGAGAATATCAGGTAGCATGGAAAGAACTGAGGCAATGGCAACGGAGCGTTTTTGCCCACCCGATAGCTTATAGGGCGGTCGATTTCTTAGGTGAGCCGCTCCTACTCGCTCTAAAGCAGACATAACCCGCTCTTCTACCTCTTCACTAGGAAGGCCAAGGTTAAGAGGACCAAAAGCCACATCTTCAAATACGGTTGGCATGAAAAGTTGATCATCTGGGTTTTGAAATACCATTCCGACACACCTTCGAATATGAGATAAAGTATCCTTGGTTAAGGGATAGTCTCCAATTCGCACTTTTCCCTGCGTCGGAACTAAAATACCGATTAAGTGAGATAATAAGGTTGATTTTCCAGCACCATTGGCACCAACAATGGCTACTGATTCCCCATGATGAATTTTAAAAGAAAGACCACTGAGAGCTTTTGTGTGATCAGGATATATATATTCTAGGTCTTTTACTTCAACAATATGATGACTCATCAGCTTCCTCCTATCAGCAAATTCCCTAACCACTGGGGAATATTTATGAAACGCACCATAATAAACAGGATGGACCAGCCTAAACAATAGACGATATCGCGTCTCATAAGTTTCCTGGGGCGAATCATCCTAATTTCTCCATCAAAACCTCGACATAGCATCGCTTGGTAAATACGTTGCGCCCGATCAATGGTGCGCAATAAAAGCTGCCCTAGGAGAGAACCCCAGACCTTATATTTCAATCCATCACCTTGGAAGGAACGTAAAGAATAGGCACGAATAGTCCTTATAAATTCTTCTAACAATACATATAAATAACGATACATAAAGAGCAGTTGAATGACAAATATGCGGGGAACCCTAAACTTTAGTAAAGCCATACCAATAGCATCCATACCCGTTGTCCCAACTAATAACAGGGCAGCTGTCACGGCTAAGAAAAATCGCAGTAAAATCGATAGAAAAGAAATCCAGCCACCAGAGAGGACTATTGGTCCTAGCACAGCATATGGCACTTGATCAAATAGCGGGTTAAAAATACCGATAAAGATTACAAAAGGCACTGTGAGCAGCACCCTCCTCAGTATCGCCCCTACCGGCAAATCTCCAAGGGCAAAGATTACCATAGGATAAAGTAACAAAGGTAACAACCCAATGACCTCATACTTTGAAAAACTAGCAACGACTGTTAAGAAAATAACAGTCGTTACTAGTTTCGCACAGGGATGTATCTGGTGAATGACAGTTTCTTTACTAGCCATCTCATCTAGTTGTCTGACATCGAGCCAGCGGGATTCCATTGTAAGCATGACAAACTCCTAATGTTTTTTCCTTATCTAAGTATTCTTCCCCAAAAGTCGCAAACTTTTACCAATGATTCCTACTAACAGTAAGGTCATCATTGCTCCAACAATCCCTGCAACTGAGGTACCAGCCTTCGTATCCGGTATCGCAGCTACTTCTTCTTCTGCCTGTTTAAAATTATAATCGGGTAAAAAAGCAATTTTCTTTTGCCAATCTCCAAGAAGGGTATACATACTACCTTCCGGTTCTGTTAGTTCTTCTGCACCAGTTACTTTCCCTACAGCCCACTCCAATCCGTCAGGCTTCTCGGAAGCAAACCAAGATAATGCTCCGCCTGTTAAAAGTGCAGCGACCAATAATCCTAATAACACTGGTTTAATTTTAAGATTTCCAAGCGGTTCAAAGTTCCCTGCTCTTTGAATAATTTCTGGACGCTCTCGCCACACAAAGGAAATCACGGCTGCCGTTACTAAACCTTCCACAATACCAATCCCTAAATGAATGGGCTGCATGAATAGTAAGAATGTAACAAAGGGCATATTAGAAACGCCAGAAGTAATGGTCTCTAGTACAACGCCAAAAGCTCCTAGCTGCAAACCAATAATGGCGGCAATCGTTGCACCTAGGTATACTCTCCTTTGGTGCATGGCATCTCTTACTATCTGTTTATAAATAAGAGGATATGCTATAAAACAAGGAAAAAATCCTAAATTAAAAATATTGCAACCGAGGGCTAATAATCCGCCATCCGCAAAAAATAAAGCCTGAATGGTTAAGACCGATGCAATGGTTAAAAACGCAGCATAAGGGCCTAGTAAGATAGCAAGTAACATCCCACCACCAAGATGTCCACTAGATCCAGTTCCAGGAATTGTGAAATTTATCATCTGAGCTGCAAAAACGAAGGCGCCTAGTACTCCCATAAGAGGTATTTTCTGTTCATCAAGGCTCTTGGTGACCTTCTGTGCGGAATATGCCGCAAGCCCTGCGGCGCCAAGCCACATTGTTCCTCCTACTACTGGAGAGATCAAGGCATCTGCCATATGCATAGTTATCGACTCCCTATACTTATTTTTGAAAGAATCAAGGCTACTGCCTGATTATAATATAAAAAAGGCATGTAGCAAAAAAAGGACTACCATCCTCTTAAGGCTTCATACCTTTTTTTAAATATATCATTTAACACATTGTACATTCATTATAATTGAATCTTCATGATTCATATTATTTATTAATGGCCACTTATTAATAAAATACCACGCAATCCTTATGTTGTCAATCCTAGCTACTATGAATGGTTCTTAGCACTTACCTTCCACTGGAATTTTCACTATGAAAGTAGTTCCCTCTCCCATCTTACTGTCTACCTTAATGTCACCGCCATGGTTTTTGATGATTTCATAACTAATGCTTAGTCCTAATCCTGTTCCTTTCCCTACTTCCTTAGTAGTAAAAAACGGTTCAAAAATTCTATTGACCACTTCATGAGGCATTCCACATCCCGTATCTGAGATGGACACAAGAATGTTATTCTTCTCACTCCATGTCTTTATGCGAATTTCGCCTTGTGTATCAATGGCCTGTACCGCATTTAATAATATATTCATAAAAACCTGATTCATCTGCCCTGGATTACAGGTAACCAAGGGCAAATCGGCAAAATCTTTTACCAGTGTCGTCTTATATTTTAGTTCATTCCAAATGATATTAATTGTACTTTCTAGCCCAGCATTAATATCTGCAGCCATACTGTCATCAACTGTCATTCTCGTAAACCCTTTTAAATCTTGTACAATATTTTTTACACGATTTGCGCCTTCTTGGGTTTCCTTAATAAGATCTTCCGTGTCCCCCATGATGTAGTCAATCTTCTGGGAACGTTTCATGTCTTGTAGCCTTTGAAAGAGCACGGCCTTTTTCTCATCAACACCTTGCTCCTCATCACAAACTCCTTGTAATTCTATCACCGTTTCATCCTGAGCTTTCAGGAAGGTAGCAATTTTAGTGGTGTACCCTTTTAGGGATGACAAGTTACTGATTATAAACCCCATTGGATTATTGATTTCATGCGCCACACCAGCGGCTAATTGTCCAATGGAAGCCATTTTCTCCTGCTGAATAATCTTCTCTTGGGCATTTTTAAGTTCCGTATACGCTTTTTCCAAACGTTCTTCCGCTAGTTTACGCTCCGCAATTTCCTTTTCTAGTTCCTTGTTCGCATCTAAAAGCTTATCATTCATCAGGGCAAGTTCTCGGTTCGCGGCAAGTAATTCCTGCGTCTTCTTGAGATCGGTTATGTCATGAGCTGAGCAAATAACATGTAATACTTCTTGCTTGTCATCAAGTATTGGATTCCAATTTATTAGCAGTATCCGTTCTTTACCGTGACAATTATTTATCGCCATTTCCCTGCTACTTGGCATCTTTTTTTCAAATACTTCCAATGTAATATCGGCTAATGCATCTGCCACTTGCATCTCAAATACAGAATAGATATCTGAGTGTATGATTTCTTTGCAGGTTTTTCCTAAAAACTTGGCGTGAGCTTCATTGGTTGAACCATACATCGCAGGGTTTAACATATACCACATTTGAATATCTGTATTATTAAGCAGTATATCCTTTTCCATAATGATGGATTTTATCTTTGCTAAGTCTCCTTTGACCTGCAAAATAGCCGTTAACGCCTCTTCTAAACCAGACAGCATTGACAGTTTAGTATAATCCAACTTAATCTTACTCACGACATCAAAATGTAAGAACCCTACTACGTTTCTACTGTTGCCGCTAAATAAGGGTCTTGCAATAAAAGTCTGAATACCATACATGTCGAAATATTCCTTTTCACTGAAGGCAGTACTAGGAATTTGATCTAGGCTCTCGATGATTACAATTTGTCCACTCCTAATCTGCCTCATCAACCAGGGAAACTCTGTAAGAGAGTAAAACTCTGCGTTATTATCATAAATCCATTTTTTACTGTTCCAGTAAATAACCTCTTTTGCAATATAACCGTCTCCAGAAAGTAAAATTAAACCGATTCTATCAACACCAAAGTAATTCCCAATACTCTCTAGCCCTTTTCCTATCGGTTCATCTGTCCCTCCTAGCGCCGTAAGAGATTCTTCTAAAACTTCCCTCAACAAAATTTGATACTCCATCATTTCTTTTGCATATAGTTGACTGGCATCATTATTATGATCGTGATTATTTATTGACATGATTTTTCCACCACCTAATTCTCGGATTTAATTCTTCGTACCGACTTCCTAGACTACACGAATATTGCTTACTTCTTTCCTAAGTATTCAGATCTAGCACTCATACTAAGTTGGCTATCCTTTAGAGTATTATCAAGCATTAAGGAAAATAGCTCCCTTGACTTTTATATATTATAAAAAAATTCAGATTACTTGTATTGAAAATTTCGACATTATTTCTAAGTATCCTCTTTAATGTTGTTGTTTTTTACAATAATAGTATTTTTTTGCATTTCGTGCAGGAATGGACAGCATAATATCGAATTGGTAAGAAGATATTTGAAATATCATACTTTGTGCTGGAGGAATCTATCATGCAGATTGAACAAGTATTATATGATAGTTCAGGAATTCAAAGAAATACGGTTACCAAGGATTTAAAAAATAAAGCACAATTTGTTCTAATCTTCGGTGCAAAAGAGCTTCTACTCGACAAGCGAATTTATGATGAATTACGAGACTTATATCCTAATGCCTATTTTATAGGGGGAACGACCTCCGGGGAAATTTATAAAAATATAGCTGCGGAAAATACATTATCGGCGACAGCTGTTTACATGGAAAAATCTAAAATACGCTTTGCTTGTGCTGACATTGAAAATGATAACTGTTTTGAAGCTGCTGCTGAACTTGCCACAAAATTTGAGGGTAAGGATTTAAAACACGTTTTTATTATCTCAGAAGGAATCAATGTGAATGGCAGCAAAATCGTTGAGGGATTTACCAAACATCTGCCTATTGACGTTACTTTGTCAGGCGGTCTTACAGGGGATGGAAACCATTTCAAAGAAACTTTTGTGATTGCAAATGATTATCCTAAGAAAAACTGCATTGCCGCCATTGCCTTCTATGGTGAAAACTTAAAATTTGGTTATGGCTCCATGGGCGGCTGGTCTCCTTTCGGAATTGAACGTGTCATCACCAAGTCTAAAAATAACATCTTATATGAGCTTGATGGCAAACCCGCTCTTGATTTGTATAAAAAATATTTAGGAGAGTTTTCTGAAGGTCTTCCCGCTACAGGTTTACACTTTCCACTTACGGTACGATCAAAAGATCATACCCATACTTTCGTTCGCACCATTCTTGGAATCGATGAAGAAAAGAACGCTCTTATCTTTGCTGGCGATGTACCGGAAGGTCATTATGCAAGGCTCATGAGAGCTAATTGTGATAATCTTATTGATGGATCATTACAAGCAGCACAAATAAGCCTTGATTCCATTGGTGGAAAGGGCGTCAATCTTGCTATTTTGGTAAGCTGTGTTGGACGAAAGTTAGTACTGAATCAAATGGTCAGTGAAGAAATCGATGCTGCACGTCGTATCTTAGGGGACGAGACAATATTTACAGGCTTTTATTCTTATGGTGAAATCTCTCCGTTAAATAAGGAGACAATCTGCGAGCTACACAACCAGACAATGACAATCACTTTGATTGCGGAGGTTTAGAACATGGATACTCTGCACCGTCTTTTGAAACGACAAATGGAAAACCATTTAAACGGTATGGAATTAACAAATGAACTCGAAGCTTTTATTTGGGCTGTAAACAATGCTTATGTAAGTCATGATCAAGGTCAATCTATGTGTGAACGTAGCATTAATATTAGCTCCCAGGAATATAACGAAAAAATGGAAGAAATACGAATGCTACAAAGCCAGCTTGTACAACAGGAAAAGTTGGCCGGTATTGGACAACTTTCAGCAGGAATAGCACATGAAATAAATAATCCCCTTGGTTATACCCTAAGCAACCTAGCTACTTTGAAAAAATATTTAGATAAAATCAAGGCTTTTCTTGAAACACTGAAGGGTTTTGAAAATACACTGGAAACAGAGAAGAATGGCTCTGTCCAAGAACTCATCGCAAACATCCAGAACTCTCGAAAAATAAATAAAATCGACGTAATCTCGGATGATATTGAAGACATTATTGGCGAATCACTTATTGGTCTTAATAAAATAGAGAAAATTGTAAAAAGCCTTCTGGGCTTTGCTCGAACCAGTATTAGCGCCGAACTTGAGGATTATGATTTAAACAAAGGAATAAAAGATACCCTGGTAATTGCAAATAATGAAATCAAATACGTTGCTAAAGTAGTAGAAGATTTAGGGACAATTCCTTCTATAAAAGCAGTTGGCGGTTCCATCAATCAAGTATTACTTAACCTTATCTTAAATGCCGTTCATGCTATGAAGGAAACCACAGAGAAAGGCATCCTCACCCTAAGAACCTTTGAAAAAGAGGGCTTAGTTTATTGTGAAATAACAGATAATGGTATTGGTATACTTAAGGCAAACATTGAAAATATCTTTACGCCATTTTTTACCACTAAACCTATTGGTATGGGTACAGGCCTTGGACTGAGCATTGCCTATGATATTATCGTAAATAAGCATTGCGGTCGGATTGAAGTCGAAAGCGAGCTAGGAAAAGGTACTACCTTTCGATTGCTCTTACCACTTCATCATGAAAGTAAGGTGTAATTATGAATATACTCGTAATTGACGATGAAAAATTTAATCTAAGAATGGCACAAGAACTAATCGAAACCAATATTCCTGATAGCCATATTTTACTATGTAACTTACCAGAAGAAGCTCTTCAAATATTGGAAAACAACTCCATCGATATCATTTTACTAGATATCATTATGCCCAAGATAACTGGAATTGATATTTTACAAACCATTCGCAGTAACAAAGACTATAATGATATACAAATCATTATGTTTACAGGAATGACAGATAAAGAAAGTTTTAAGACCTGTTTTGAAAAAGGTGCAAATGACTTTATTAATAAGCCTATTGACTTTACAGAGTTTGAGGCAAGAATGAATGCTTCTGTAAAGGCGCGAAAAAACATCCTAGCTTTAAAAGAAATGAACCATACTATTTCTAGTCAATACCACCGACTCCATGCTATGACGCAAAAATTAAAGGACACCCAGTTTAATCTAATCCAAAAAGAAAAACTTGCAGCTCTTGGAGAAATCGCTGCTGGAATAGCTCATGAAATTAACAACCCCATGGGTTTTATCGCTAGCAACCTTGATACAATGAACCACTATCTACAAAAGATTAGTAATCTAATACTGCTTTACAAAAATTTTGTTCAACTTGCTAGTGATGAAAGCATTGATCACACCACTCTTCTGAAGGAAAAAAATCTTATCGCGGATCTTGAACGTAAACAAAAGATTGATTTTATACTTGATGATCTCACTACAATAATCCATGAATCTAGCGATGGTGTAAAGCGCGTGACGAAAATAGTACAAAGCTTACGAAATTTAGCGAGAACGGGTACGGAAAATGAAATGGCCTACAATGATCTAGCCCAAATTGCGGAGGAGGCTCTCCTAATAGTAAAACATGAAACACAATTTGTAGCTGACATCGAAAAACAAGTAAGTAGTCCACTTTATTTACTTTGCAACAAAGAACAAATCGGACAAGTAATGCTCAATATTCTACTCAATGCAATACAAGCAGTCAAAAGCCTTGCGAAAGAGTCTCTAGGAAAAATATCAATTACGTCCTATAGTTCTGATGAATATATCATTTGTAAAATAAGCGATGATGGTCCTGGGATTAAAGAAGAACACCTTAACAATATCTTTGATCCTTTCTTTACGACAAAAGATGTTGGCAGCGGAGTAGGGCTTGGTCTAAGTGTTGCTTACGATATTGTTGTAAAAAAGCACAATGGAGAGCTTAGCGTTGCTAGTGAGTTTGGCAAGGGAACTTCCTTTACTATTAAATTGCCTATTAAGGGAGGTCAATATTGCAATGCCGAATAATAATGATAGTGCAAATAAGAAAATACTGTTTGTCGATGATGAAATACCAATTCTCAAATCTCTAAACCGTCTCTTTATGGATACGGAGTACGAAGTTTTTACCGCAGAAAGTGGGAAAAGGGCTTTAGAGATTCTTGCTAGAGAAAAAATAGATATGGTCATTACCGATATGAGAATGCCTGAAATGGATGGATATCAACTATTACAAAAGGTAAAAGAACTCTATCCAACTTCCCTAAGGATTATTTTAAGTGGTTATGCTGAAAAAAATACAATTCTTGAGGCACTACAAAAAAACATTGCAAAGCTTTATATTCTTAAACCCTGGGACAATAATAAGTTATTAGAATTGGTTAATCAATTATTTGAAACTGAAAACATTCTACGCGACAGTAATTTATTTGCTTTAATCAATAATATAGATGAATTACCTACCTTAAAAAGTAGCTATCACCAGATTATGGACCTCATAGACAATGATGCGGATTTAGGGAAAATTGCTAGTGCCATTGAAAAAGATCATGCTGTAGCAACCAAAATTCTCCATATCATTAATTCAGCATTTTATGAAGTGAAAACGGGAAGTGTGAAACATGCGATAGCCTATCTTGGATTATCAAATATCAGAAATATTTTATTAGCAACATCTATTGTTGATTCTTTTAATATGAATGGTCTCTATGGAACAAGGCTAGAAATGTTATGGAATCATTCTTTTATATGTAGTAAAATTGTGAACATTATCTACGAAAAATTGTTACATAAGAAGCTATCGGAAGATAATGCTTCTGCTGGATTGCTTCACAATATCGGAGTTGTACTGCTACTTAAGCTTTATCCAGAAAAATATATTGAAATCTTTCATAAAGCTGAAAAAAAAGAGAATCATTTATTACAGATAGAACTAGACTCTTTACATGTTACCCACCAACAAACAGGCGGATATTTATTACGTTGGTGGGAATTACCCTACCCTATTGTTGAAGCAGCGCTGTATCATCATACACCTTTTGCTACTGGAATTATTAATCGGGAACTAATCTATTCTGTCAATATTGCTCAGCACTATGCAAGTATTATGCAAAACAATCTCTTGGCAGATACTTTTGATCCTACTGTTTTCAATGCCTTAGGAATTTCTCAAAGCCAATTTGAGGAAGAAATATCTAATTTATACCTTACTAAAAAGTGAATATGTAATGGCAATCATACTCTTGGCAACTATAAAAGTCCTATACCAGTTCATATTTGGTATAGGACTTTATAAATTCAACATCTCTAAGCAACCTTGGTAATTGTATGAATATCTGGATGATAAACAGAAATACTATTTCGACCATTTTCTTTAGAATAGTAAAGAGCTTGATCGGCATAATTATATATTTTTTCTCTGTCAAAGCAGCAAAGTGATTGGAATAGTGTACTAATACCAATAGAAACAGTCACAGAAACTTGATTCTCTCCTAATAAAAATTTGAGTTCTCTAATCCCAGCCTGAATGCGCTTTGCAATGTTTACTGCCTGCTCAGATAAAGTCCCTGGCAATAAAACTGCATATTCTTCGCCTCCAATCCGAGCCACTAGGTCCCCTTCCCGTGCATTTCTTTGAATACTTTTTGCCAACTCAAATAGCACTCTATCTCCCCCTTGGTGCCCATAGGTATCATTGATCTTTTTAAAAAAATCAATATCAATGATTAGTAAAGAAATAGGGTGAAATTTACATGTTTCCTCTGTAATTTGTCTCTCTAATGTTGCAAAGAAGCATCGTCTATTGGCAATGGTGGTCAATGGATCTGTCATTGCCATCACTTCCATACACCTACAAGAGTTTTCTAGTTGAATGGTACGATCTTTTAATCTTTCTTGCACTGCTAAGAGTTCTGCATTCACAGAAAGTAGCATTTCATTTTTTTCCTTCATTTGATTGCGTGACTGCCATATGTCATCTGTGGCCTGCTTGAGGTCTTTTTCTCTGATGGCAATGCGCCTTGCCATCCAGTTCATATCACGCATAAGAGTAATAATATCATCTTCTTCATTTCTTGGTTCATTAGAAAGCGATAGTAATTCCTCATAATTCCCTTGTTTCACTTGGTCACATAACCGCCGCATACGATTTAATTGTTTTCCAACTAACCATTGAGCCGTTACACTAGGCATGGCAATCGCTAACATCAAGGCACTTGCTAAAGATACGGCTTCAATTTGACTAAAAGCTATATTGGCCACTAGCGGGGAATCATGTGCCATTCCAAACATCACCCCTTGAGGGATTAATAACACAAAAAGAAAGATTAAGTGAAGCTTATTTACCAATAATATTTCCTCCAAATTTATCGTTACGATAATTACATTCCATGCAACTATCTTATGCAATGTAACATGCTTAATTTTTTCATTTTCTTTTTTTACAGTCATATTGAGATTCGTTCTCAATATGACTGTAAAAAAAATAGCTTTGTACAACTTTATATATTA
>JAPUES010000160.1 GCA_027492445.1 Sporomusaceae bacterium
TCTTGATTCCAAGCAAGGGCAACTAAGGCTTGGCGCAAGCCAAGTTTTCTATGTGCTAGCAAGGAGAAAAGACAAGATGCCTAATTCCTTTTTTGACAGTTATGGGTTATAATCATAGTATTAACATTTTGCTATAATAAATATAAATAAAAGGCGGCTTTCTAATGAAAAAACCATTATTTATCGGCTCTGCAGTAGCTATTGTGACTCCCTTTACTGATAACGGCGTTGATTATCAAACATTAGAAAAACAAATTGAATTTCAAATTAAAGGTGGTACAGATGCCATTGTAGTTTGCGGCACTACTGGAGAAGCTTCCACTATGCCAGATGATGAGCATATTGCTGTTATCAAGTTTGCCGTAGAAAAAATTAACAAGCGTGTACCGGTTATTGCTGGTACAGGCAGCAATGATACCCGTCATGCAGTTGAATTATCGAAGGCTGCCGAGGACGTTGGTGCTGATGGGCTATTGTCAGTTACTCCATACTATAATAAAGCGACACAAAAAGGCTTATATGAACATTTTAAGCTGATTGCCAATAGCGTCAAAATCCCTATCATTTTATATAATGTACCTGGTCGAACGAATTTGAATCTCAATCCTGATACGGTAAAAGCATTATCTGAGCTTCCTAATATTATTGCGGTTAAGGAATGTAATCTCGGACAAGTTGGCGACATCGTCAATTTATGCAGTGATGATTTTGCAGTATATTCAGGTGATGACAATACCATTTTGCCCGTGCTGTCACTAGGGGGAAAAGGTGTTATTTCTACTATGGCAAATATCATCCCCCAGGATACTCATGATATGGTTGCAAAGTTTTTTCAAGGTGATATGAATGGTGCTATTAAGCTGCAACTTCAAACATTAAATCTCATTAAGGCTTTATTTAGTGAAGTGAATCCTATTCCAATTAAAGCGGCTGTAAATTTGCTAGGCTTTAAGGCTGGTCAATGCCGTATGCCATTAACGGAACTTAGCGACGAAAACCTAGAATTCCTGCGTAGAGAAATGAAGGCATACGGATTATTATAGACCATTTAATTTAAAAAAGTTCTAGCATTTAGAAGTGCTAGAATTTTTTATCTTGTACCATGAATTAACAAAAAAAAGAGGACACATGCCCTAGTCTTTCATATTGGAAGAATATATTACATAAGGTATAATTTGATTAAAGTTAAATTTGCAAGAGGAGGATTGAAAATGAAAAAACAAACTATTATTGCCATATTGCTTGTGTGTTTATTATCGGTTACTGCAGTTCCCGTTACACAAGCTTTTGGCCTAGGTGATCTGTTAAAAGTCGGTGGTATGTCCATGCTGATTAGTAAATTTGCTACACCTGTAAATAATTTTATCAATCAGTTGACTTTTAAAAATGGCGCTGGGAGTGATTATGCTACGAAAGTAGTACCGATTCTTTCCTTTGGTAATGGCGGTTACATAGGGGCTGCTCAAGTAATAGGAACTCAGGATTTGGTGAATAAAACCCAATCGATTATCCAAATGGAAGGCGATTTTGCAGGGAATCAGTTTAGAGTAAAAGCTCTTGTTCCAATCGATAGTATGAACCCTACAAGTTTTTCCCGCGTTAATGGGGTAGGTGTATCTGCTATAATTGATATTCGGATATAAACATCCTATCTTTATTTCTTAAGAAGAAAACTCCTACCAATTAATGTAAAAATGGCAGGAGTTTTTAATCTGATGGTAAATATAAGTAAAAAGTGTAACAGGGGGTAAAAGGTGAAAAAAGTAAAAAAACTATTTGTAGCGATGATGCTAATCTGGAGTTTGGGAAGTGCATCCTATGCTGAGGCTACTTTTCCAGTAGGGATCGATTTGAAACATGTTCCAGAGGGCGCAGTGAACAGAAACTCTTCTAGTGGTACACTCTTACTTTCTGATAGTCCTGAGATGGTATCTGATGACGGAATTTTATACCAAGATAAGGTGAAAGGGGAGGTTCGCCTTTTCTTTTATCATGTGAATGCAGCAGAGACATCCAAAAAAATGGATGTGCTTTTAGAGAATAAAGGAAAAGAAACTGCTCATGTGCAGGTCAGTCAATCTAGCCTAGGTGGTCCAGGGTATGATTGGCTGACGGTGGGCAAAGAAACACTGATGACCTATCTCGTCGGACAAGGAGGGTATCAGATTGCGATTCCTCCAGGTGGAATCGTGCCACTGTCTACTACTATCAATGAAACAGCAGTACTACCTAATCGACTGGTAAATGGCATTTTTGATTTTACGGTGGATCAGCCAATAACCGTAAAGGTCATGATGTTACCCGTGCTAGAGGATAGCGTGAAATTTTCGAAAACAGCCAGGATATTAGCACCTGATGAATATCATTTGCGTGGAACCTTTCAAGGAGCAAATCGACAGCTTTCCTTGGTGAAATCCTATGATCCAGTTCATGATGGAACTATCAGTTTAACCTTAGCAGATAATAAAATTGACACCTATTTGACGGGAATCGATGCGATTGATGGATCAAAAGTAGTTAATTATGGTAATTACGGTGTAGTCTATGAAATTTTGCTTCCTTCGAAAATTGGTAAGAAGGTTGCTTATTATCTCGTTCCAATGGGTGGATCCTATGCCGGTGCTATCGGGATTCATCACCCAGGTATAAAAAAGAATCCGCTAGCAACACCAATTGATCGTCTATATTTTGGAGGAGAGGCACATAAAGAGTTTGCCTTTTTGGGAACTTATGATAGTGGTGATCCTCTATCCTTTACTTTTAGCCCGCCGGGAGCATCCAACTTGCCAGTGAAAATTTTACTGTTGCCCCAATAAAATTGCATACTAAGCTAAGAAGAGATGCCGATAGAATGTTTTATCGGCATCTCTTCTGGATTTTTATTCTGTATCTTTAAAATAAGTATCAATCATTTCTTCAGCAAGCTGTTTTGCGGCCGTTGCCTCAGCCACTAGTAGGAGTACGGTTAAAAATTTTTCAATCATATCTTTGCTAGCGTGATTCTCAAAGGGGTTGTTTATTTTCTGGCAGACACGATTAAAACGATCTTCAAAGTCATTGCAAGTGTCAAAGTATTCTTCTTTTTGAAATTCTAAAAAAGCTTTATAAATATCATCAAGAGGGATAATCGATTCTTTTACTTCAGGAGATTCTAGGTTTTTTAATATGGGGTTAAAAATCGTTTTTATATCATCTAAAGATAAAACTTGCTTAAGGTGGAAAATCAGGCTCAGCAGTATAATATGGTTTTTGTCATATTTCTTTTTTTCAGAGGGGTTTAGTAGGCCGCTCTTAGTATAATTATTAATCATGGATTTACTAATAGCAATACTGGTTTCATCTCCTTTGCGGCGATGGTGCAGTTTGCTATTTAATAATTCGGTGACTTGTTCAGCATACTGTTTAATAGAAGGAATTTCTTCGGTTTTTAATTCGTTATCAAGGAGCTTTATTGCAAATTTTTCTAAAACAGCCTTTGTAATTTCTATCATAATCACCTCTCCTGTCATTATAGTATTTTCTAAGGCTAGATGTCAAAATTATTATTACTAGCTCTAATAACTATTAACACTAGAAAAAAGTTGCATTTTTTAAAACCATATGGTAGAATATCGACATAAGGACAAGTAGTAATTAAAACTAGATAATGAAATTATATAAAACAGGAAGGATGTTGAAAGATGAGTGAGTTTATCACAGGTATTTTAGGGAATTATTCACACTTTTTTAATATGGCAGAGTTTTTAAGCGTTATTTATAACCCTGTAAATTGGGGGATTATTGGTACTTTGATTGTATTAGAAGGGTTATTATCAGCAGACAATGCCTTAGTATTGGCCGTTATGGTGAAGCATCTACCAAAAGAACAGCAAAAAAGAGCCTTGTTTTATGGTATCCTAGGGGCCTATATCTTTAGATTTATTGCCATCGGCTTGGGAACTTATTTAATCACAATCTGGTGGATAAAAGCAGCTGGTGCTCTGTACTTATTATGGATGGCACTTCAATTCTTCCTTAAGAAAAAAGCAGAAGAAAATGAGGAAGCTCCAGCGGCACCCCATGGTTTTTGGCGCACCGTACTGGCTGTTGAGATTATGGATATTGCCTTTAGTATTGATAGTGTCTTAGCGGCTTTTGGTGTTAGTGAGCAAATCTGGGTATTATACCTAGGCGGCATTTTGGGCGTTATGATGATGCGAGGAGTGGCCCAAGTGTTCTTGACTTTGATTGACCGTTATCCTGGCTTAGAAACAACAGCCTATGTTATGATTGGCATCATTGGTGCAAAAATGATGGCTTCGGTCTTTGGTTATCATGTTAGCCAAGTTGTATTCTTCTCCACCTTAATCACTATTTTCCTAGGAACCTTTGTAGTACATCACTTGTCTAAGAAAAGTGCTACTGAGCAATAAGAGATTCCTGAATAAATAATATACGCTATAAGAACAATAGGAAGAAAATGCCGTCGAGCATCTTCTTCCTATTTTCCTTTTCAGCACCCTTGTTTTAATAAAAAAAATTTGGGATAATAAGAAGCAGATTATTCTCTAGGATGCCATTTAACAGTAAATGATTGGGTAAAGCATGAAAAGAGGCTATAGAATGAATAAAGATTCGATTTATGGATTAACATTTCGTCAATTAGCAGACTGGCTAATGGAATATGGACATAAAAAATTTCGAGCACTACAGGTTTGGGAGTGGCTTTATCGAAAAGGGGTAACAGATTTTACACAAATGGTTGATGTAAATACAGAATGCATTCAATTGCTAGCAAATCATTTTGTTATTCAGAGCATAAAGGAAAATGTAAAACAAGAGTCAGCCGATGGAACCGTTAAATTTGTATTTGAACTAGTAGATGGGAATTTAATAGAAACGGTACTGATGAGAAATAAATTTGGTTTATCTGTTTGTGTCACAACGCAGGTTGGCTGCAACATGGGATGCAGCTTTTGTGCTAGTGGGCTATTAACAAAAAAACGTGATGTCTCCTGCGGCGAGATTGTGGAACAAATTATGAAAGTTCAGCAGTATTTAGAGCAAAGAAAACAAGACGAAAAAATAACTCATGTTGTAGTGATGGGGATTGGCGAGCCCTTTGATAATTTTAAAAACATCGTCAATCTATTGGAGGTTATTAAAGACCACAAAGGATTGGCCATAGCCGCAAGGCGTATCACTGTTTCTACCAGCGGACTTGTAGAAAAAATATATGAATTCTCCGATATGAATTTACAAGTAAACTTAGCAATTTCCTTGCATGCTCCTAATGATGAACTCCGTACCCAGATAATGAAAATAAATCGTATTTTCCCAATTGAGCAAGTAATGAAGGCTGTTGATTATTACTTAGAAAAAAATAATCGGAGGATTACCCTCGAGTATATTCTTCTTAAAGATAGGAATGACCGTAAGGAACATGCCCTCCAGCTTGCCGCGTTGATTGGCGAACGGCGGCAAAGGGTAAATGTAAACTTAATTCCCTATAATCCAGTAGATGAACATCAACAATATCAAAGAAGCGAACGTCAAACTATGCGGGACTTTTATGACGCATTGAAAAAACAAGGGGTTAATTGTAGTATTCGCTTGGAACATGGAACGGATATTGATGCTGCTTGCGGACAACTACGCAGCAAACAAAGTAAAGAAAGGATAGAGAAATAAAGCAATACCTCTTCTAGATTTTAAGTAAAGTTTTTAAAGAACGGCTAGATTAGGCAGGAACTATGTAAGGGAATATAGAATCTAAACAGGAAAAGAGTGGAAACCGCTAAACTTAAAATAAAAGTATAGGCGAGGATGTATGTATAATCTAAAGCAAAGCAAATTATCTGTTATTAATCGTGTTAATATGCAGGCCATTGAAGAGTTTTGCCAACAAATTTATTACTGCGACCCTTATACCTCGATGCATGCAGAACATGTAGCGGAGCTTATGGGGGGACTAGCCAGCCAATTGTGTATGTCTTCAGATGAAATTAGTTTAGCTTGTATTGTTGGATTGATTCATGATGTGGGAAAAATTAAAATACCTAACGATATTTTAAACAAGCCGAGCAGGCTTACAGAAGAAGAATTTCAAGTCATGAAACAGCACGCCGACTACGGAGCAGAGATGATAGCTAAAGTGGAAGGTGCTGAAGTTGTTGTTCCTATTATGCGGCATCATCATGAAAGATATGATGGTAAAGGTTATCCCCAAGGTTTAGCTGGAGAAAATATACCATTGTTAAGCAGGATGCTTGCGGTATGTGATACTTTTGACGCGATGACTACAAATCGTTGCTATAGAAAACCTTTAGCCTTCGAAGACTGTATTGCAGAACTAAAAAGATGTGCAGGGACACAGTTTGATGCTAGGATATGTGAGTCGTTTATTGAATTTTTAAAAGAAAGATTTGGCTTAACAGTAGAAGAAGCTATTAGCTGAAAAAAATTGTAATTGTTTTTAATCAATATGAAATTGCGCCGTATTCATCTGGAATTTTAGAATTTGAGATAGCATATTAGATAATATAGACTTATATAATTGCAAGCAGAGAAGAGGAAAATAACCATTTCTACCGGTCAAGTAGAAATGGTTATTTGTTTTTTAGAGGCTAGCGGCTGAAACTTGTTATTATTATCGTGGTAGTTCGACAAAAAGATTTAATTAACCTGACATTATTCCTATAAGATGAAGGAGGATGCTAACTTATTAGCGAATAATGCTACAATATGGATGTTGTAATGTTGTTGGTAATATTAAATTTTCCTTATACTCACAAGGAGGATGGAATGCAAAGAAAAAGTCGCCCGCAGATTGATACAATAATTGTAATAAAAGCAGTTATTAGAATCCTTGTAGCCAAAGTATTATTTTTATTTCGCACGACTCCCCTTGGAGTTATGTTTATTGCAGGGATTATGTTTTATAAGGCAGAAGTAATGCCCACCCATCTTTCTTCTGCATTGCCAATGATATCTTACTTGATATTAGCGTTTGGTATGCTTATCACTTCTTGTTTTAACCGCAGCCGCTTCTTTTTCATATTGTTAGTGCTGTTTTTAAGTCAATTAAGTTTAATATCCTTTACTTCGGAATATATGGATAAAGGATTTTCTTTCCAGGGAATTTATGCTGTTATAAACTTATTAGTACCTCTTAACATTCTCTTTTTTTCCTCCCTGTCAGAGGGGAAAATACTGTCTGCTTGGGGGCAAAAAAACTTTATCATTATTTTATTACAGATAATTTCTATATTGGCGCTACTACTATCTGGGAGAATAGAAGGCTTTCTTGGAATGAATAGCGGGTTTAGTTATTTTTCCTTTATTCCTGAGACGCCAATTCCCACTCTTGCAGTGTTTGCCTATAGTATGGCGGGTTTAGTATTGCTTATCAAGCGTAGACGGACGACACTTTATTTTAAAAGAACCCTGTTTGGGGCATTGGTAGCTGTTTTTTTTGCACATCATTTTTACATTTATCCGATAGGGATACCGCTTTTTTACTCTACAGCAGGAGTAATTATTATTTTATCTATAATTCAAGATTATTATTTTAAAGCTTATCTAGATGAGCTTACAAACTTGCCATCCCGACGCTCTCTCAATGAAGAAATGATGAATTTAAATAATATTTATACCATTGCCATGGTCGATGTGGACTTTTTTAAAAAGTTTAATGACAAATATGGTCATGATGCTGGTGATGATGTCCTTCGATTGATTGCTAGAGTTATGAAGGAACATAATAAGGGAAAAGCTTTTCGTTATGGGGGCGAGGAATTTACAATCGTGTTCCCCGGTAAAAAAATGGAGGACGCTGTGCCGTGCTTAGAGGAACTGCGAGAAAAGATAGCAAAATGTAAATTCTTATTGCGCGGAGAAAGGGAGAAAGGTATCGATCGGCGATTAAATGTGACGGTGAGTATTGGTGTTGCAGAGTCAACGACTAAATCCATTGGCCCTGAAGAAGTCATAAAAGCGGCTGATGCTGCTCTCTATCAAGCGAAAGAACAAGGGCGAAATTGTGTATGTAAGGCATAATTCGGAATTGAAAATGCCAACATTTTATAGTAAGATTATGTAATTTGCAGGAAAATAGGAAGAACATCCGAAATAGTAAGGTGTAAATATATAGAAAATAGTAGATTTAACAGGCCTTTGAGTAAAATAGGTAACGCCGATAGAACCTTGAGTGTAGTGGGTACGGAGGGATTTAAAGAAAATGCAAAAAGCTGTCATAGGATATAAGGATGGTTTTAATGCTCAAGTGGTCGCCACCATTGTGTATAAAGCATATGAACTTGAAGAAAAGTATGGGATAAAAATTTTTTTTGGCTATAAGGAATATGAAAAAATAGCAGCTACTGATTTCTTATCTTTAATGAATCTACCAATTAAAAAGGGTGATGAAATTGGGGTAGTAAGTGAGGGCGAGGATTCTAATAGTGCTGTGGAGCAGATGATAAGTATCTTAGAAAATAATGATTTAGGGTCAACTACTTCCGATCATAATAGGAATAATTTATGGGATTTGCAAGAAATAAAGGCATCTAAAGATAGTAAGGAATTAAAAGAAAGTCAAAATTTAATTCTAGAGTCTTTGCCAAATGGAATTTGCAATTTAGATACAAATGGCTATATTACCTATGCAAATGCAGCTTTTTTAGAATTTATGAGTCCGTCATCAGGTCAAATTATCGGACAGCACATCAATAATTTTTCCCCTACTGGCTCAAATGGTGAGGAACTTTTCTTTGGTAGAAAAGTAATGAATTTTGTTATTGAGATGACAAATGGTATTTCTGCAGTAGCTGATATTAATCCTATTTTTGTAGGGGGTAAATTTACTAGTGCTATTTTGGTGATACAAGATAGCAAAGAAATACGCAATTTGAAAGATCAGCTACAAATTGCCATTGCTAAAGTTGAATATCTAGAGGAAAAGCTAACTCAAAATAAAGAAGCCGGTTGGTTTTCTGCACGAATGAAGAGTGAGCCTTTGGAGCAGAAAGGAAATCCAAATAAAGAAGTAGGTTGGTATGCCGCTTCGAATATGAAAAGTGAATCACCAGAACAAAAAATGCTGCGTACTATGAAATCAGGAAAAGCCTTTGAAAAATTTATTGGTATGAGTCAAAAAGTATTAGATGCTTTAGCATTAGCTGCTAAGGCGGCAAAAGTGCAATCTACAGTTTTAATACGTGGTAGCAGCGGTACCGGTAAGGAACTTGTTGCAGAAGGAATTCATCAGGCTAGCAGCCGTGCCCAAGGGCCCTTTATTCGAGTAAATTGTGCAGCAATTCCAGTAAATCTCTTGGAGAGCGAATTTTTTGGGCATGAAAAAGGTTCATTTACAGGAGCAGTAAAAAGGAAACTAGGAAAATTTGAACTAGCTGATAAGGGCACAATTTTTTTAGATGAAATTGGTGAAATGGAAGTAAGTATGCAGACCAAGCTGCTAAGAGTTTTGCAAAGTAGCCAGTTTGAAAGAGTAGGCGGAGAAGAAACCATTGAAGTGGATGTACGAGTACTCGCCGCAACCAACCGAAACATGGAACAAATGGTCAAAGATGGGGGATTTCGAGAAGATTTATATTATCGCTTAAATGTAATACCTATTTATTTACCACCTCTAAAGGAACGGAAAGAAGATATTCCGCTGTTAGTAGATTACTTCTTGAAAAAGTTCCGCCAGGAATTTGGTAAACAAATTATTGGGATTAAAAAATCGGCTATGGATGCTTTAATACGGCATGATTGGCCAGGGAATGTACGAGAACTGCAAAACATTCTGGAAAGAATGATTGCTTTAACGGATAGTCTTTATATTGAAATGAGTGATATTCCGACATCATGTATTAATCAATCTGATAATAATGAGACTCAAATGCGGGATATTTTTATGGGTACATCGCTGAAGAGTGAATTATTTCCTTTAGCAGAGTATGAAAAACAAATTATTAGAGTTGCCTTGGAGAAATACGGCAGTTATACTGCAGCGGGAAAGGTTCTTGGAATTACCCATAAAACAGTGGCAGCAAAGGCGCAAAAATATGGAATAAGTAGAGCCGATGAATGAAGAAAAATAAAACAAAGATTAGCAAATGCAGGCCGATTGTATTGCTGTGAAAGGATGAAAGAACCCTGTTATAGCAGTAAACAATCCTAAAGCTGGAAAGGGGATTATTTATGTCAAGTTATTTTGGTGAATTTTTTGGTACAATGATACTGATTATTTTTGGTACTGGAGTTGTAGCAAACGTTGTGCTAAGGAGAACAAAAGCAGAAGGTGGCGGATGGATGGTAATTACAGCAGGTTGGGGATTTGCTGTAATGATTGCTGTGTTTTGCGCAATTGCTACGGGAGCTCCGCAAGCCGATATTAATCCTGCCGTAACATTAGTAAAAGCTATGATGGGAATCTATCAGCCAATGGAAGCTGTTATTACCATGATGTGCCAGCTATTGGGCGCTTTTGTGGGAGCCTGTATTGTTTGGATTCATTTTGGACCCCATTGGGAGCAAACCGAAGATAGTGGTTTAATACTGGCGGTTTTTGCCACTGGTCCTGCAATCCGGAAAGTGAGTTCTAATTTGATATCGGAGATTATTGGTACTGTTATGCTTGTTTTACCTGTATTTTCCATATTTGCTAAAAGCGTGGGGGTTGCGCCAGGATTAGGGCCATTTTTAGTCGGTATTTTAATCTGGGCAATCGGACTGAGTTTAGGAGGAACCACTGGATATGCTCTTAACCCAGCCCGTGATTTAGGTCCACGCCTTGCCCATGCAATTTTGCCTATTCCCAACAAAGGTGACTCAGACTGGCAATATTCTTGGATTCCAATTGTAGGGCCATTTATTGGGGCCATCCTTGCATTTTTAATTGCAAAAGCTATCAATATCATTTAATTCAAAAGAGAATCATCGTTTGAGTTTACGTAAAGAAGTGTTATTTGTCCAGCAGGATAAATAACACTTCTTTTGATTCTTAAGTAGTCTTAGGGAATTACCGTAACCCATAAATCAACAGCTCGATCTGTTTCAGTGCTGTTAGGAATGATTTGCAATTTGCCCTTTCCAGGTTTTTTTCCGATAAATACAACTCTTTTCTCATTCGGTTGGTCCATGTCTTGTTGCATTATATCGCTAAAATAATATTCTCCAGAGGAAGTAAAACGAGTATTTTTACTAAGACCCAGGGCTGGCTCAAGAAT
>JAPUES010000161.1 GCA_027492445.1 Sporomusaceae bacterium
AGCTAAATACTCTGCATCTTGGCTACAATCACCAGCATGCAGCCACATATCAACATGAGGAATGATTTTTATTACTTGACGAATTGCTGCTTGATCACCATGTGTATCACTGATGACCCCTACTTTCATTTTAGATACCCTCCTAGTTTTATAGCCATGCTAGTCAAGGCCTGCCCTCGATGACTTATCGCGTTTTTCTCAGCTTTAGAAAGTTCAGCCATAGTCTTATTTAGCTTTGGCAGATAAAAAAGACTATCATAACCAAACCCTCCTGCGCCTTGCATCTCTTCCCCAATACGACCTTCACAAATACCATCTGTTGTTAGAAAATTTTCATCCGTATCGACAAAGGCCAAAACACACCGAAAGCGAGCATTACGCTGATTCTTTTTCACTTTTGATAGTTCAGCTAGAAGCTTCTCATTATTCCGAGCATCATCACTATTTTCACCTGCAAAACGCGCCGAATAAATACCGGGCGCTCCAAGTAAAGCATCTACTTCTAGACCAGAATCATCCGCCAGACAAGCTTTCCCCGTGTGCTTAGCATAATGCCTAGCTTTCAACAATGCATTTTCTAAAAAACTAGTACCATCCTCCACAGCCTCAGGAATCTGACCAAAATCACTAAGCGCTACTACGGTAACCGGCAGTTCCCGTAAAGCCAATACAATTTCAGCAATTTTTCCTTTGTTTTGAGTAGCAACTACTATTTCTTTCATTCCCTGCCCACTTTCCAAGACAAGGGTCCTAATATATCTTTTTGGTAATCAATAAGTTCACCCACGGTTTTTTCTGCAACCGCCAGCATTTCATTGAGCTCCGCTCTACTAAAAGGACGTTTTTCTCCAGTACCTTGCACTTCTACAAATTGTCCGCTACCGGTCATCACTACATTCATATCCACAATGGCAGCCGAATCTTCTTCATAGCACAAATCTGCAATGACCCCATCCTTGCTAACACCAATACTGACAGCGGCCAAAAATTCTTTGACAGGAAAGGGCTTTTCTGGATTCGTATAAATACTATTTACTGCATCAACCAATGCTACAAAAGATCCCGTAATGGCGGCAGTCCGTGTGCCACCATCGGCTTGTATCACATCACAGTCAATCCAAATGGTCCTTTCACCTAGCGCTTTTAAATCCACCACACTACGAAGGGCTCGGCCAATCAACCTTTGAATTTCATGAGTCCGGCCTGTCAATTTACCTTTTGCTGACTCTCGCACATTGCGGACTTGGGTAGAGCGGGGCAATAAGGAATATTCCGCATTAATCCATCCTGAACCAGACCCCTTCATAAAATGAGGTACTTTTTCTTCAATGGTTGCAGCACAAATAACCTTGGTATTACCCACTTCAATTAACACAGAACCCTCTGGATATTTTAAATAATCGCGGGTAATTTTAACGCTGCGCATTTCATCGGCCTGTCGGCCATCCATTCTTTTCATAGTTATTCCTCCTTATTAGGAAACCTTAGAGTCTATTATTAAGTAGCCTCTTTATATTTTCTCTAATCGATCTTCGTATTTATTTTGTATATAATAATGTTGATATTTTTCTTGTTTTTTCGCCTTATATACTGCATCAATGGCAGCTCGCCGACAATGGAAACAAGCTTCCCGAGAAATGACAACCGCAAAAGCTGACTTGTAACCAAAGCCTAAGGCACGAGCTTCCGTGCCAAGAGTAAGATACCCAGCACATTGCGGGCACAAACGCAGCGTCTCTGTTTGCTGTTCTTTTATACCGCTATCATCATAATAAATGCTGCGGCTTCGCGTCCAAAAGTCACCAGCCTTTGCCATAGCTTCTCGTTTCAGTTTTTCCCTTGTGGCCCACATTTCCTGGCGTTCCCCCACTAAATGCTTAATATAGCTCGTTACAGAACTAGGTTGAGCTGGACATTTATGAAGATCCGGTTCAACCACTTTTGTATAATCAAGACCAGCCATTGCTAAAATAATCCCCACATTCACATACGGTAGGGCATCTTCAATAGAATAACCACCTTCTAGTACCGCAATATCGGCTTTTAGTTTATCCGCTAAACGTGCGTATCCTTGGGCTGTAATTGCCATATTGGCCAAAGGGTCACTATAATGATTATCTTGGCCCGCAGAATTAATAATAATATCTGGCTTAAAATCGGCTAACACTGGCAGTATAAAGTGATCCAGAACCTCATGAAGGCCATCATCCGTTGTTCCCGGCGGCAAAGGTAGATTAATCGTTGTACCCATAGCCATAGGGCTCCCCAGCTCATCAATAAAACCAGTACCTGGATATAAGGTTCGCCCATCTTGATGAAAAGAAATAAATAAGGTATCCGCATCATGATAAAAAATATCTTGGGTACCATCACCATGATGTACATCTGTATCCACGATTGCTACTTTACGTACACCATAAACCTTACGGAGATGTTCCACCATTATAGCTTCAATATTGATAGCGCAAAAGCCCCTTGTACCATGTACCACCCGCATGGCATGATGACCTGGCGGGCGCACCAAGGCAAAGGCCCTCTCTACCTCTTTTCTCATTACCCCAGCAGCAGCAGTGATTGCTCCGCCAGCCGATACCAAATGGGCATCTGTAATTAAGGAAGCAATATCCGGCACACCAAGATGCACTCGTTCAATATCTTGGTAAGTAGCCATCATAGGTTTATACTCTCCTATGCTAGGCATATCCAGTAAACCTTCTTCAACAATTTGATCTCGAGTATAGAGCAGTCTTTCTTCCCGTTCTGGATGAGTGGGGCTGATGGCCCAATCAAAAGCTGGAAAAAATACTAATCCTAACTTTTTGGTATCCATCATGTCCTCCCCTTACCATTTGTTAGCACCCCAGGTTTCACTTGCAAACGGCAGGTTATAATTTTCCCTATCCCTCTAAAACCTTGAATGACATTAAATTCTTCCGATTGTATAATTTCCCTTTCCCCAAGGGAAATGCCTCTTCTTGCCGCTAGCTCAGCTAAATGATCGCCCGCTAGCTGCTGGGCATCTATCTGGGTAAAATTACGCCATGGCAATTTTTTTTTAATGCCTAGTTCCGCTACCGTATAAATTCCTTCCACCGTATCTGCCCGCAGGGTAATATCAACCGTCGGCCTAGCCACAGCAGCGCCAATGGCATTGGCTACCATTCCTTGCTGCGGCAGTTGGTATTTTAGTCCCAAGGACTCAGCAACTAAAGGTACAAGACCTGCTGCCGATCCGCCAACACCAATAATCTGCTCTACAGCAAGGGAAGTCCCATATACAATATCTTGTACTCGATATACGGGTTGAGAAGCCTGCTCTTTAAGAAGATCCTTTATTCCTTGGCAGATAATAGTAACGGCTTCCTGCAATACCATCCTAGCCACTTCTAGAGGAGTCTGCCCAGCAGAAACTAGCTGCTTCATAGCTTTTACTGCCAGTTTAGCATCACCAAAAGCACTCTTCTCTGCTACAATCATAGCATCTGCCACCGTAGGATGCATTCCACCAACAGCCATTGCTGGACCTAGACGCATGGCTTTGATGGAAAGTCGCCCTTCTTCGCGGCACACCACACTGTCACCGCCAATGCCGACAGATTTTAGCCTAAACCCCCGTAGCGCTGTAGGATGTCCATTAATCATTACGCCACCTTCTGCAAATAAGGGTACTCCTCCTTGCCACAAGGCAATATCCGTTGTTGTGCCCCCAATATCTAAAGATATCGTGGGAATTTCTGTAGGATTTATGGCCATAATACCAAGCACACTAGCAGCGGGTCCTGTAAATATCCCTTCAACAGGATATTTTCTAGCCGTCAACAAGGGCAAGGTTCCCCCATCGGCTTTTAGGATATATACAGGAGCCTGAATTTGTCTTGCTAGTAGTGCAGATTCTACAGCGGCAGCAAAGTTATTAAAATGTCGCCATACACCTGCATTATAATAGGCAGAGTTGGTACGCCGCAGAAAATTAAGAGAACCTGATACCTCTGAACCGATTGTAATATGGTCTACAGGCACTATCTCTTTAATCCACTGAGCAGCCTTACTTTCCAAATTAGGATTCCGCACAGAAAATTTCCCGGAAATTGCAAACACTTGGCAACTAGCAAAGTGCTGGGCTGCTAGCTTCATTTCTTCTTGCCGAGGAGCAGTTACCTCCCGGCCGCGATGATCTACATACCCTGACAAAACATAAGGCTCTACCGGTAGCATAGACTGAATATCCATTCCAGGCCCAGGCATGATACATAGCCCAACCTTTTCAACTCTACCTGTCATTAATGCATTGGTAACAATAGTGGTAGATAGAGCGATTCTACTAAACTGACGGCTCCCGACCTCCGCTATCACCTGATCAATGGTCTGTAAAATCCCTTGCAACAAATTGTCATGGTTGGTGGGAGTCTTTACAATGCAAATGATTTTTCCCTCTGCTACAACGGCCCCATCGGTAAACGTTCCGCCCACATCAAGTCCTAAGAGCATACTATCCCCTCTTTTCTCGAGCATGCACAGCACAGCCAATGGCACCATTTAGCTGGGGATAGTCAGGTACAATGACCTGTACCCCAAGTTCTGAGCCAATCATCTTCCCAATACCATTACCTAAAGCCACTCCGCCAGTGAAAATAAGAACCTCACTTGCTAGCGACGTTAACATCGGCTTAATTCTTTTTAAAATCGTATAATTAACCCCTGCTCCTAGTTCTGGAATACTATACCCTTCTACGATACGTCCAATTAGTTCGGATTCGCCAAAAATGGCGCAGGTTGCTGATAATTCTACAGGATTTTCATGATAACCGCTCAATTCATCTAAACTAATACCCAGGACAGTCGCCATATTTTCCAAATAACGTCCTGTACTGGCGGCACATTTATCATTTGTTGCAAAGTCTACCATTTTCCCTTTACGAACTTTAATAACTTTACTATCCTGGCCCCCTAAGTCTAGTAAGGTGAAATCGGTAAGACCTGTTTGCCACATCGCACCAATGGTATGGGCTTTAAGTTCAGCAATAATCGTAGCTCCAACAATATTAATGGTATTACGTCCATACCCCGTAGCAACTACATCACCACTCTCACCTAGTCCTACTGCCTTACAATCGACTATTAATCCTTCTTTCGTCGTCATTCCATACTTACGGTAAAACTGCACCGTTTCAAAAAGCTCAGAGCTCTTGACACCACTATCATCCATTATTACTAATTTCACACTGCGACTGCCTAAATCGATACCACAAAACATACTTTTCACCTCAACCCAGCATTTCCAGGAAACTATCCATTCTCAGCTTGGTACGAGCATCTAGTTTACCAGGTTTATCGCCCTCAATTGTTAATATTGGTATATCTAATTTTTCTCTAAAAATCATATCTTCAATCTGGCGAAAGCAAAAGCTCTGCACATAATGAACAATGCCATCTAAATTACGTCTTTCAATTTCTAGTTTAATATCTTCAATACGTCCAAACACACCATAGGGGTATGTATATAAACGATATTGTTCTACTAGATCATCTACAGGATACGGCATGGCAAACTGCCTTTGTACCTCGTTAAAAACAACTCTCGCCCCCATCCTTTCAAAATGACCATATAAATCATTGACAATAGGTGGAACGCCGATAAATCCTAGCCTCAGGTTCTCAGTACCTTCCGTTGCCAACTTGGCCTTTAGTATAAACTCATCTACATCCTGCTCAAAAGCCGTAACATCTCCATTAAAATCACTGCAGGACACTTGATATAAATGATTATGAAAACCGCTCACCGTATTTTCTTGCCAAGTCAGCCGATCTAGTTCTGCTACTTTTCCTCGGACCTGATCGAGACGTTTTTTGACTGCCATCACACTATCCCAGTTTGTCCCTAGGGCAGCAATCAATTTATCCATTTGCAATTTCAAAATATCATAATCTCGATCAAAAGGATAGGCAAAAGGAATGGTTTCAATCCCTGCTAGCTGTAAGGTTTCCATCAGAGCATGGGTATTACTGCAGTCCCCTTGGGTAACTGCCAGCACCATATCAATATCGCCTCGGTCAACCACTACCGAATAAAGGCCTTTAATCCAGCCACAGATGTTACGAGGATACCCCGCATCTTCGGCTACTTCCACAAGGCGATTGGCCTCTTTATCGGTAATGAAAACATTATTCAAATCCACTGGAGTATGACCTGCTGCCAAAATGATTTCCACTGGCACAGTCGTTGTGATACCAATTCTCGCCATAATAGCCCTCCACCATAACCGCATCTCCTGCCAAAAAGCAAAACAATACGATCCGTTCTAATATTATAAGAAAGAGGATAGCATTTTAGTCTATCCTCTTTGACAACCAATTACTCAATAAACGGGGGCATTTCCATATAGAAAAAAGTCCTTATGCTTTCCCCTCAGCCCTTTGCGCCACTTTACCGTAATTTTTTATAATGACAATCGGTGTTCGTTGAGAGGCATTACCAAAAGGATTATCAATTAAAATACGAGCAAGTTTTTTCGGATCAAGTCCTTCTGATACTCCAAGCACTGCCGCTCTTTTTAAGTCATTTACATCGGCAACGGCAGCACCAAAACAACCAAGACGTCGTTTAATTTCTTCTGCTACATTTTTAGGCTCGTGGGGTCCGTAAACCAAACATTTATCAAAGGGCGGCATGGTACCTGTCACATCATCCACCAAAGCAGCTTGTGGCCCAGCCATTTCATAAAATACACCGTTTTTACCAAAAACCTTAGCTACCATACCAATCATCATGGCAAATAAAATGCGCCATTGCCCTTCAGCATCCATGGCTGACTGCATACCATATACACTCGACAAACTGCCCTTTTGGGGAACAAAGCGACATAAGATTCTTGCTAAGAAACATATCTTTAAGTCTTCTGGTCGAGTGATGCGTCCTTGGGTGATAGCTACCACACTTTCCGCCACTGATACCACATCATCTGGCCCAACATTCTCTTGTGCATATTTTACAATCATATCTACAATATTATCTTTATCCGTTAAAATACGGGTACGTACTGGTAATAATTCAAGTTCTTCCATGAGAATCCCTCCTAATTTGCAGCGCTTTTTGTCTGCATGGCGTCCATTATTTCCGTGCAAGTCATCATCATCCGTGTTTTATGTATATACCAAGGTGTCCTTGCAACAATCTGGTATACAATATCGATGGCCATGTCCACCGTTAATTCGCACATTTCATCAAGGGCTGCTTGAATGCTACCTTTTTTAGCCGTAAAGATAACCGTAATCGCAACAGCACCGCCCGTTCCATAAGGAATAATCACAGCTTCAAAATAATTATCTGTCCGGGGGGCTGTCATTAATTCCATTCTGGAAGTAACCTCTACACCATCAAACTGCTCATAGGGCAGCAAATGACGTGGATAGGCATCCATTATCGTACCATCCTGTGTACCTTTATTCATAAAAGGTACTTTACATGAAAAAGTTGCCGTCGTTTCTGTTAATTCTTCTAGAATAAAAGGTGTCCGATCTTTCACCATAAATTCAAATTCGGCATCTCCCTGACGGGCAATAAACAACCACACACCAATTGACACTAGAACACATAGGACTACTATACTCATTAAAAATTCCACACCAAGGCCTCCATCTCTAAGAAAATTAATTTACCCACTGCACTAGCGTGGGTCTAACAAAAATATACTTTATTATATCAAATTTTTGCCAATAGAGCTACCAAACTTTATCCCTGCAAATTTACCAGTTCAAACTCTACCTGCTTGGTATCTAACATAAAACCCGCCATTTTTTTAGCTTGTTCTACATTAGCAGAAACGCATATCCGCACCTTGCCCTGTTTCTCTATTGAAAAATTATCGTTTTCCTGCAAAATCTGGTAGGCATCAACAGCCGTTTCCTTGGCCGGATTAATAAGTTTCACAGCATTTCCGACCATTTTTTCAATAATTGGGCTGACAAAAGGATAGTGAGTACAGCCTAGTATTACTACATCAATACCTGCCGTCTTCAATGGCAACAGATATTCTGCAACTGCACTTTCTATATCTGGTCCTACAATTTGCTCGGCTTCAATTAGGGGTACAAGTTTAGGACAAATTTGAGGATATATAGTAGCATCCTTTTCTTTTTCAGCAAGGGCTCTAGCGTGTTTTTCACTTTGAATCGTTGCTTGGGTCGCAATGACGCCAATTTTTTTATTTTGACTACTGCATAGGGCCATATCCACCCCTGCATTGACACCCACTAAAGGGAAAGGATAATCCTGCCTCGCTCCCTCAAGGCCGAGTGCTGTCATTGTATTGCAGGCAACCACTGCCATTTTCACCTGATGTTTCGCAAAAAACTGTAAAATTTCATACATAAATTCAATAATCTGTTCCTTAGGTCTTGGTCCATAGGGTATACGAGCCGTATCACCAAAATAAATAAAATCTTCCCCTGGCATTAAGTCAATCAGTTCCTTTACAACTGTCAACCCACCTATTCCTGAATCAAAAACACCAATCGGTGCATTATTACTCAATTCCCTGCACCTCCCTAGAAAATATTCTATCTAAATATAATTTATTATATTCATTTCTATTATTTACTTCGAGCACTACTTTGTAGCTTTTCATAATACTTTTTGGGCAAACGAATGATTTTACCCTGATTATCCGTAAAAACACTTTGTGTACTGCCGCTCGCTAAAAGAATTTTACCCTCCCGTCGAAAAACCTTATAAGTAAAAATCATTTTAACAGGTGTTAGTTCTTCAAGGAAGGTTTCGATTAAAATAATATCATCAAATTTAGCTGAGGCTTGATATTTGCAGTCCACATGAGTAATCGGAAAGACAATCCCATCGGCCATTAAATCAAGTAAATAAACGTCAGCCTGCCTTAAATATTCCACCCGCCCCATTTCAAACCATCGAAAATAGTTTGCATGATGTACGACCCCCATCATATCCGTTTCCACAAAGCGAACCTTTTCCTCAACTGTAATCATGCAAGTATGCCTCACTTATCAAAGATTCTTAGGGAAAATCATACAAGTACAAAGGAAACGCCCACTGACAGGTAACTCTGCCGTGGGGCGTAAAAATCATCTGCAACTATTAATACTTTATTTATTGTACTTTTCTTTACGCTTTTTGTCAAAAAAATGTTTCCTTAAAACTATTCCTTGTAATATTTATAACTTATTTTTTCGTTTTCCCCACACTTTTAAGAATACTTCTACGATAGTAGGATCAAATTGAGTACCTGCGCAGGCCTTTAGCTCGCCAATCGCATCTTCCACCGGCATACCTCTACGATAAGGTCGGTCCGATACCATGGCTTGAAAACTATCTGCTATCGCAATAATCCTCGCTCCAAGGGGAATATCTAATCTTGACAAAGTTTCAGGATATCCCGTCCCATCCCATCGAGCATGATGATGCAACACAATTTGCACAACATCATGAAGTGAAGGAATACCAATAATAATCCCTGCACCAATAGAAGGATGTTGTTTTACTAACAACCATTCTTCTTCCGTAAATTTATCTTCTTTATGAAGAAGTTCATCTGAAATGCCAATTTTCCCAACGTCATGTAATACGGCGGCAATAGAAATTTTAAAGATTTCCTCTTCTGAAAGCTTAAGTTCAATGGAAATTTCTCGTGCTAATGACTCCACCTCCGATGAATGACCAGAAGTATATTTATCCTTTGCCTCAAGAGCATTTACCAATGCTTCAATGGTCGACAGCAGCATACTTTCACGTTCGCTATATACAATTTCTGCTAAATGATTGATACGAGCAGATAATTGAGCAATAGCATCTTCCCCACCAACATCGAGGGAAATGTCACAATTGCCACTGGCAATTTCATCAATGGCTTTATTTATCAACCTAAACCGTCTCGTAAAACGATTGGCAATTACAAAAATAATACATGCACAGATAATAATAATAATCAATGCTTGATAAATTACCATACGGGTAAAATCAGCAAACCTATCTACCACAACCTGGGCATCAACATCAATACCTACAATGGCTACCACTTCATTATTAGAATTTCTTATGGGAGCATAACCGGACAATGTCGTACCCCATTGATCTGTGGCAAAATCCTGATCGGCACTAGGAGTCACAAAACCACTGGCCATTGCTGGCAGGGTACTACCATCATAGCTATCACCAACATGAGCAGCACTTTCTGCATCAGTATCTACATCAACTATAAAGGTATACTGCCCTTCCTCTTGGGTCTTACGCATGGTATAAATATATTTAATTTCAGGAATTTTACTAGTAATATTGCTAAGGCTTTCCTTTATAGCACTATATTCTATCGAAGTTTCCTGTTCTTGTGAAGTAATCTGTTCAATAACATCGCCCTTAATTTGCAAGGAAGCAACAGCAGCAATATTCATAAGTTGTTGACTCAACGCCTTAATATGATCACTGCGCATATGATTGTACATACTATAAGAAATTGTCATAGTAATAAGCGCAGTAACACTAAAAAAAGCAAAAAACAATTTACTTCTTAAAGAAAAGAAAATTCTAGAGGAACGCATAGGAAGGCCTCCGTTTACTACAAATTCATAAGTACACTATATAATTTCTACATCTTACAACAATCACCTGCTACTATCCCTAATCTCATGCAAAAGGGCTCCTCTAACATAGGGAGAAGGCTTTTTCCTACCGAAAAGAAGAAAATCGTATTTCCCCTTCCTGCGCATAAAAAGATATGTATTGTAATGCATCATGCATAGTTTTAGATAATAACCCTACTGATATGATTACACCTGGGAAAACAGTATTTGAAATACGAATTCTGCCAGGCTTTAATTCTTTAAGTAAATTTTCCAAATCCACTATCCGTTCTTTGGTGGCCTGGATTTCTTCGGACAAAATCTCAAGTTCCCCTTGTACGCCATTATAGCGCGCTCTTTTATCTGGGGCTAATTGTACTAATCCCTGTTTGCACAAATAGGATTGTGTTTTCTCCAATTCCCCATAGGTAGTTTCCTGCACTTTACTTTTTTGCCGTAGAGCAATAAGTTCCTCCTTGATAAAAGGGTTACTAGCAACTTCTAAAGTAGTAGCAACATGAGCCTGGTTGCCCGCGCTAGTAAGACGAATTTCTTCACCTGCCGAA
>JAPUES010000162.1 GCA_027492445.1 Sporomusaceae bacterium
GTGGCACATAGGAGTTACTATGACTAAAAAGAATGAATTATACAAGCTTATCGATGAATTAAAGGAGACACAATTAGATGAGGCCAAAGCTGCTCTTACTACTATACTACAAGGAAAACCTGCCTCAAAAGTACCTGTATGTGATTTAGGCTCTTGCGAAGATATTGCAACATTATTTGAAACTGTGATTTATGATGACAAAGATAAAATGTAATCACCTTTACTCTTGTAGATAAGAAAAGATACAGCAGGCTCATTCATGAGTACGCTGTATTTTTTTTAGTCTTAGCAGGGATGCAGGAGATAACTTACTCTTTATTGTCTATTATTTTAAATACACTTTTAAGCGAACTTTGTTCCTCAAATGCTGCTTGGTATTCTTCCAAGGTAAACACACCGCCAATCAAGCCTTCCATCGAAACTAACCCTTTCTCCAACAAACGTAGAGCAGCATCCAATGGGCCGCAGCGGGACCCTACCAAAGTAATCTCTTTTATGACCCATAAGGTTGGATTTAAGAAGGCCTGGTCGTGATAAGTGCTTTTCAAAACTACTATCCCCATAGGCCTAACGATTTGCTGGGCATACCTTAGACCATCTTGATTTCCTGTAGCATCTACTACTACATCAAAATAACTCTCATAAGTAGCTTGGGAAATCAGTTCAATCTTTGCTTTATTTTTTAACAAACATAACGTTTTCTCACTTCTTCCTAGTATCGTTAAGTCACAGCCTGTAAGACTAAGCACTTGTCCTATCAATTGTCCCAATTTCCCATTTCCGACAATCGCTACTTTGTGAGTTGGCTTAATATGACACTGGTTGGTAATTTCTAATGCAGCCGCCAGCGGTTCAGCAAATACTGCTTCTAAATCAGTAACCGTATCAGGTACAAAATAAAGATTTGCTAATGGCAACGTAATATATTCAGCAAAAGCTCCATCCTTATTCGTAATCCCTAGCACCCTACGATTTTTACAATGGTTACTATGACCTTGTCGACAATACTCACATTCTCTACACCCTAGATTAATCTCACCAACTACGCGTTTACCAACATAAGCTAGATCCTCTGCTTCTTCCACTACTCCCACAAATTCGTGCCCTAAAATCCCCCGAAAGCCTTTATAACCTTTAATAATTTCCTTATCCGTATTACAAATGGCTGCATAATGAACTTTAATTAACGCCTCGCCTTTTTCCCTCCTAGGCTGGGCATACCCCTTTATAAAGGTTAGTGCTTCATCAAAATATAGACACTCCATGTTCCCATTCCCCTTTTATACATTTTCCAAGAGATTTATATCTTGGAATAATAAAAACTGTTGAGTTAAGCTTATTTTACTATTATTATACCAGCCAAGGATTGGGACTAACAAATATTATCTGTTGGAATGCAAAAAAGACTTCATCCATAATGGAATGAAGTTCACTCTTCTACCGTTATCCTGGTATTTAGAGCGCATGAAGGTTTCCACATCCGCGTTGCTATCTTGTGCATAGTAACAGTATACATCCAGCTTGTTTCTGTGGTATTGTTTAGGTAGAAAGAAATCAAAGAGTCTCTAGAATCTTAGCGCGATTTTTATTTACGTTCGATGTAAGCATTTAATAAAGGAAAAGAAGGTGGATACATTGAAACTAAAAACAACAGCTTTTTCGCTAGTAATCATATTCTTCACAATCATTAGCTACATTCAATTTGCAACTGCGGCTCCTCAAATCAAACTTACAAAAGGTATTAATTTATCGAATTGGTTCATTAACTTACCGATTGACCAAAGGGAACGCACTAATTTTATCAACGAAAAAGACTTTAAGAGAATCCAGATGCTAGGTTTTAATTTTATTCGTTTGCCTATTGATCCACTACTATTCCTCTCTAATAATAGTTTAGATAGAAAAAAGCTATTAAGTTTAGATCGTGCTTTAGATCTGGCTCAGCAATATAATCTAGCCGTAATCGTTGATATACAACCACCGGAAGAATACAAATACAAAGTTCTCCATAACAAAGATGATCTTTACATCTATGCTAAATTTCTCACTGAAATCAGCAAACATCTCAAGATACGTGATCCAAAATTTGTAGCCATTGAGTTGATGAACGAACCTCATTTCCCAGATCAATCTTTAGAGTCACAAACCTGGGATATCATTCAAAAACAACTATGGCAAGCGGTTCGAACTGGCAACCCCAAAATAACCATTATCGCTACCGGTGCACAGTGGGGTTCAGTGGCGGGACTTGTTAATACCAATCTTTTGCCCGATAGCAATATTATTTATACATTTCACTTCTATGAACCTTTTGAATTCACTCATCAAGGAGCCTGTTGGGTAAATAACCCTGCTATCACTAGTTTGCATCATGTCCCCTATCCTGCTACACCCGAAAAAGTAAGTCTTGTTATACCTAGTATCATTAAAAACATCAACAATGATGATACTAAAAGGGAAGTGGTACAACGGTTAACTGGATATGGTGATGAATATTGGGATAAAGATAAACTAAAAAAGAAAATAGAAGCAGCCTCTCAGTGGGCGAGCTATCATGATGTTCCTATTTTCCTAGGTGAGTTCGGCACACATAATTTAGCGTCACCTCTGCAAGATAGACATCAATGGCTACAAGATGTTCGCCAAATTTGCGATGAGCTACATATCGGCTGGAGTATGTGGGATTATAATCAAAACTTTGGATTTTACGATCCTGAAAAAAACACTATTGATTGGGAAACAATAAATGCCCTTGGACTACTAAACGATTAACAACAAAGACACTACAAACAATACTATTTTGTAGTGTCTTTGTTGTCGTATCTCATGGTGTGCTTTTACGAACAATCAACCATTTATTATTGCGATAAATCACTACATAATTCCCATCCACTTCAAAATATTCAGGAAGCAACATGAATTCCCTATTTACTCCAACAGCAGTATCATTAACAAGCAATGAGTCTTGAACAAAATTATATCTACCTTTTGATAAAAATCGTATCCTTTCAACACCTCTGACTGGCGTGGCAATGATACTTTTTTCTGGAACCAATGAATGAAGAGCTCGTGCAACTTCAAAATCTTCCCTATATAACTGCGTTGCTACTTCCTGCCCCGAAAGCGCCTGCCGCCACACACTCAGGGCACCCGAAGTGTAAACGACATCCATCCACGTTAAGCCGCTCTGTAATAAGAAGAGAAATATCATGCTAATCCTCAAGGATTGTTTCATCTTCTCTTTATGTACAGAAAATACTACTGTGGCAAAAAGCGAGCTGATACCAATCAATAGTAGTTGTCCAGAAAAATCAAATCGATCAACACTGAAACCAGCAACGAACAATACCAATGCAATCGGCACAGTTATTTTTCTATAAAACGGCAATCTAATAAGAATATATAGCCAGATTAGAATGGCTCCTACAGTAGAAAAAGGAAAAAAACTCGCGATATGCAACTTAGGGATTTCAGGAAAAAAGGGTGTAGAATCAGCAAATATCCAGTGCAAATACAACCAAGCTGCCGTTAATAACAGCAGTGGTGTAAAGTAAACAATATAAATAGATTTAAATTTCTCCCAACTTCCCTGTGTATACAATGGAATTAGCAAAGATGTGCTCAGACAGAAACCTAATATCTCTGGATTTGCCAGCGGAGCTAGTCCAACCATCGAACCAGCTAACATCAAAAATAATACTTTGCCAGTGTCCGCATAAGAAATCATGGCATAAATTGCTATCGCTAACAAAAGAATGGATAAGGATCTAGCAGGACTGGTTAAAAATATAAATAAGAGTGCTGCCGACAGCAAATTGGCAATAAGGAGTAAGAACTTCTGCTGTACAGACATACAGTTTTTTTCTAATATATATAAATAAATCGCCACAAATACAAACCCAATTGCAGCATTGAGTAAATGCCAAGCATCTTGTGGATGAATGACGTAAATAAGCCACCCCAACCAGTAAGATAAAAAGGGTTTAACTAGCATGATTTTTTCCAGTGGCATACTGAGGTTATCTTGATAATGAATCAATTGAAGCATTCCTTCAGGCAATATATAGCCATTGGTCACCATATAATTACTCAAAAGGTAAATAACGACACTATAGCTACCGCAAAGCAATAGGCAACTTAGTTTTTTAAGTGGTTTTCTTAGTAAGTCCATGTACAGTTTTCTCCCAATAGTGAGTTTTGAAAAACAGTTGCCACAATCCTCTATAAGCTGCAATAGAGTGCAGAATCCAATAAATAGGATTTAATAAAGAGTAAGGTGTTAACCAATATAGTCGACGACGAAAAACGGCAATCATATTCAAATAAATTCCCACTCCATTGCCTACCACTAAGGAAAACAGTGACATTACCACTAGCCACGGAGGAAAGATTTCATTTAAAATCATCGGTTTTAGCACCAGCCACACTATAAAGATAATCCACATAAGAGGATTAATTAAAAAAGAGAAAAATGTACCACCAATTAATAATTGAAAGCCTAAAAAAGATTTCAGACCAACCTTACGCAATAACTGTAAGGGATGACGCATATTAACAAGATAGGTTTGCATATAACCCTTTATCCAGCGCGACCGTTGCCTGATCCAATTCCCATAATGACTGTTTGCTTCCTCATAAGTAGTAGAATTGATAGTTGCTACAATGAGATTATGAGCATTAGCACGCAGTCCAAGATCTGCGTCTTCCGTTACGTTAAAAGGATCCCAACCACCAATTTCTTTTAAATACTTAACTTTAAAATGGTTGGACGTTCCCCCTAAGGGAATGGGAAGTTTCATGGCCTCCAATCCTGGTAGCATATAATCGAACCAATAGGAATATTCTAAGGTAAACATTTTGGTCAAGAAATTATCTTGAGCATTAAAATAATTAAGTGCTGATTGTACACAAATTAAATTATCTGGTCCATTACGAAATTTATATACTACTTTTTTTAGCTGATCTGGTTCGGGAGTATCTTCTGCATCATAAATCGTTAAAAACTCACCTTCTGAAAAGAGCAAGCCGTAATTACAGGCTTTGGGTTTGGTCTTCGGATAGGATAATGGAACCCTGATAATTTTAAAATGACCAGGTGGCCTCAAACGATATAAGGCCTGTAATGTTTCATCATCATCTTCTTCTAGCAAAATTTTTACGTCTAGTTTGCTAATCGGATAATCCATTTTTTTGATGGAATCGATTAGATTGGCTACAACGATTGGTTCCTTATACATAGGAAGGAGTATCGTATAACTAGGCATATCTTCATTTTTCAATTGTGAAATCTGTTCTTGGGTAACGCCATCCTGTATTTCACGACGAGCACCAATAATAGAAGCAAATAGTTTAAAGGTCAAAGATAGTAGATAAAAAATATTAATAACCGTGACTAACACCATAAATAAGGTTAACGGGGAAAAATAAGCACTAATAAACAATAGACTGATCAACAAATACATCACTATCAATTGGGAAGATGTAAATGCAACCATTGCTGATTCTTGGGGACTGCGAAAGAACAGTCCCATCACACTTTCCTCCACATATTCATACTGAAAAGCAGTAACTAGCGCACCAAAAATATCGCGATCGGTAGCAACAAATATTTCGGCTTTTTTCCCTGTCATTGATTCTATATAGGTCACAGCATTGTGATCTTCTGGATTCGCCATGACAAGCTGAATCGTATCTGCAGTGGCACTCACCGGAATCATCAACTTCTGCCGCATAAAATCCTCACCGACTAACTTGGCAATACTTTTGACAAACGCATCATCAGGCGGATTGATACAAGGATTGTAATATAACTTTTGATGCTGCATCGCTAGCGTTTCTGCAAGTTGTAGAGGATTAATAAATCCTAAAGACAATAAGATAGTCCCTAAGGAGCTCTTCCATTCTTGCTGAATCTGTAGAGCATAATCCAATTGTTGTTGTGTAATAATCTGCTTCTGCAGCAAAATTTCCCCTATTAACATGGTATACTCCAATTCTTCTACAAAGTATTATCGGGAGATTTACTCTTTATATTGCGCTCGTTATTTTTCTTTTGCCTAAAATAAATACTGGCAAATAAGAACGTGAAAAGCAACCAACCGCACACTAAAACTACATTTCTATACTGTAGCCACACCATCTCTAGCCAACTCATTACACTTTTTCGTTCGATTTTGAATGCGCCTTCACGACTATCGAAAGAAAAAATTTCCGTATCTTTTTTGTAAACAAAGACATTCCCCTTAACCTTACCATTATTTGTAGGATTATTCAAATAATCCGCCATCTCTAATAAGGTATCTGGACTTCTACTTGACGTCAGCATCAAAGTTGGAATTCCTTTGTAAACTCCAACTTGACCTACTACAAGATCAACCGTAGGGTTATATCGATAGATGGTACTACTATCTTCCTTGCGCAAGATAGCAAAATCAGAACCGATACCAAGAGGCATTCCCTCTGATAAAACCTGAGGAATTTTCGAAGAAGTTGCCATAACAATTATATATTGAGAATTTTTAATGGAAGTGATATCACTTATAGTTTTAATCTCTGGCAACACATAGTTTTTGCTATCAATTTGCTTATTTAAAGTCGCCAGCATCTTTGCCGCCGCTAGTACATTACTCGGGGATAGCTCATCATCTAGCAGCAATGTTCCAGGCTTATCTAATGTTAAACCAAAATTATTCCATTGATAATTTTTCACTGGAAAATTCCCCTTGCCTGCGGCATAACTACTGCTAAAAATTTGAGCCGAGTTAGCACGTTCTTTAAACTGACATTTTCCTTCATCTAGAACATAATATAGTTCCACACGAAGGTTATTTTTGCTCAACAAACCGATGGTCTCGGGTACAGGAATATCTTCAGAAAAGCTCCCTGCGTTATCCAACATTTTACTATATATTAAATTATCATTAAATAAAGCATCCATCCTTACAGGTTTATTCAAGCTAACCGAAGGTGTATAATTCCCTTCAAGATGTAGCATTAACTGCTCTGGAATATTTTCTAGTTGCCCAGGGTAAATAGAATAAGAAAAAGGTATCTTGACGACTCCATTCTGAACGGAATTGACACCCACCAAAGGTACAGCTTCACCACCCACCGGCAGCGTTCCATTGCCTTCTATTTGCTTACTAGCAGCCGGGATGACAGATAGGCTGGAAATTGCACCAAAGCCAAATTTCACCGTTTTTTTAAGTGATTCATCATCGTCGGCGGTTACAACTAGATCCCCACTATTAATTACATACATACCATTCGTTATATTATTAGGTCTAGGGCTGGTTAAACGATTTGCTGTTTTAATCCAAATTTTAGGGATGTTATTTGCTTGTTGGAGTTGATTTTGATAAACAATAGAAATTGGTTGATAATAGAATTTTTTTTGTAAGATACTATGTGTCCAGATAGCAGCGGTTATCTCACCTAAGGAAGGATTATCAGGAATAATAATCTCAACGCCCTTATAGAGTCTAGTAAAAAATTCATCGATGGTATTAGGTTTAGCTCCAAGGACATCCATGCTGAGACTCGACGAATTATTCAATTGATAGAAAAGATTTCCAGTTTCATAGTCCTTACAAACACTATCCGTAATGAAAAGATTTGATTTTATATCAATTTTCAAAAACCTTGAAGGCCCAGCCTCTAACACTACCGGCAAAATCACTCTGGAATCCTTTTTAACCTTATCCATAGAAATGGTAGTGAGAAAACGATCATCCACATAAAATGACAGGCTACTGCCATTATTCAGGGCAGGAGATGGTATAATATTCAAATTTATAGTACCACTCCGTTGGATTGTCTGATATGGAACGGGCAGAAATGTACTAAATCCTGTATTCGGACCATAAATAGTTGTCTCCTTGGGATAACCAAGAGCTTGCATCGTTAAAGAATAGGGTTCAGCAAAAGAACTCGTAGGAAAAACTAATAATTGCAGCATTAAAATATAACTAAGTATTCGAATTTTTTTCATATTCATACCTCCAAAATATCATCGTTACTATTACGTCTTTATTAAATCGAAAAATCCTCCTTCTATGAAGTGCAGGCATTCTCCATCCCTCCAGTGAGGGAAAATCCCTACTGAAATTTCGGCATTCAGCTTTAGCTGGACTATTTCACTTATATATAAATACATCTTCTTCGATATAAGCATACACATTTACCTCCTTCGACAATATGCAACAATAATCCTTTCTAACGACTCTTGAAAATTTGGGCTCATTGTTCTTGCAAAATGGACAAAAAAAAGAAACCGTATAGAAGCACTCGCTTCAACGCGGTCTCTTATCACTATCGCTTGTAATAGTATTATGCACGTTAGCTCCTAATGACTTTGTCCTGCCTGCAAAGGGCCTTTGAATAAAGCGTTCTGCCACTCTTCCATCAACTATTGTTGTTCTCCTTTAATATTCCTCTTCCATTCTTTTTTTTCTTTTCTTCATACATAAGCTTATCGCTATGCTGAATAAGGTCATATACCTCATGATAGGTATCATCAAATATCCCTATACCATAACTATATTGAATACGATAAGGCATGTCATTGCTTTCATTATATGCATTGATATTGTTTTCTAGGATTTTTATATACTTTTCTATTATTTCTCGTTGATTTTCATGCAGCAAGACAATAAACTCATCGCCACCTAAGCGCAGGCAAACTCCTTTTCCGTCGAAGACCTCTTTTAATTGCTTAGCAAATAACTTTAATACTTTATCACCTTCATGATGCCCAAAGACATCATTGATACGTTTAAAGTTATCTAAATCAAGATTTACCACCGTTAACACAATTTCATTTTTCCTGTTCAAAATTGCAAGGTGGTCATCATAAGCTATGCGATTACCTAATCCTGTTAAGGGATCGACCTTTGTCTGATTATGTAAAATTAAAACATAATTAACTACAACCGCAAGGGCTACACTATTCCAAATCGTTAAATATATAGAATAATATAATTGAAAAATCGACAAAAAGGAAGGAAACATTGTAAATAAACTAAGTATAAGCAGTTCTTCTCTACTCAGTTTTTTTCGAGCATTATATAAAATTAGTAGATTGATAATGTAATAAAAGAAACTTACCATTGGTGAAATTAAAAAAAGCGGTCCCCGGGTATAAATATTTTCAGTGGTTATACTGAATATCCAATTAAAGTGCAAGCTACCTAAGGAGAGGATGCTATTTACCAGAAAGGGTATACTTAGCCATAGTAACTTGTTGCTATTTATTTTTTTGTATCGGTTCGTTCTTTTATATACATATAGAGTTGCAGTCATTGCCACCAATGGTGCCAGTGTAAATCCTAATGTATCAACCAACTTATGTGCAATGATGAAGCTTATATAATCACTAGAATTTAATACTACACTCATAATTTCTAATAGTAATATTAATTCCGTTAAGAATATTAATACTAAAAAGATTCTATGAATCTTCTCTTTTTTATCTAGCTTAAAACAAGCATGTATAGCAATGCTTGATAATAATATAACCATACAAATATTCATCTGAATCACAAGCATTGTATCCGTTTGTCATCAATCCCTTCAACATCTACATTATCTCGTCAACAATGCTATCGCTGATATACTACTCCTCAATCTGCAATATGAAACTTGGTTAAAAATTTCTGTATGTCACTCCTGGCTTCTTGATACTTTCTTTCTTTTTCTGTTACCTCTGCTTGGCTGGCCTTGCCTGCTGCAAGACGTTCAAGGGCCAACTCGTATTCAAGTCTAGAGATATCATAATTTTGTTTGTACAACGTTCCTTCTACCGACTTTACCCAATTGTAAAATCCAATTGTTTGCATATCTGCGCTCAAATTCCCGACTTGTAATTTTTCCTCATGGGTCATTCTGTTGGCTGTAAGATTCGTTAACGCCTGGAAACTTTTTAGCCAATCATTGATATTTTCCACACCCTGTAATGCACTGGACAACGTCAACCGTTCGTTGTAGGTAGCAAGGTTAGCCTGCAGTGTACTGGAAGCCACGGGGGATGGTTCACTTTTTAGTTGTTTCCATAGTTCTCCGTCTGTATCAATGATATCCATTAGGTCGGCATAGGGCACATTATATCCGCTGATGACCCCCATGACATTTGATGGAATGGAATATACTCGAATGGATTGATCTAGTAGTAAAAATGTTCCTTCCTCTTGCGTCCATGAACTAGAAAAAGTAGTATTCATCCATCCATCCCAAAGACCTTCTATGTTCATTCTATACCTTGTATCATTCTGCTTGCAAAGTTCATGAATTCGTTCTACAAAATTAACATCTGATTTAAAAAGATCTGCTAGTTTATAGACTTTTCCCGTTCTTAGGTCAATATGAATGCCACAATCAATCTTATTCGGATAAGGCATTCCTTGTGTAAAACTATCCCCTTTAAAGTGAAGCCCTAGTAAATTATCGTTATAAAATGAGACCTCTGTATCACCATGCAAAGAACTATTCGGTGCTGGATTCGTCAAAGACAATAGTACGTCCTTTAGATTGTTATTGATTGTAGCCTGAAGGTCCATATTTACCATGCCACTGATTTGCGGGATAAAAACCTTACTATTATTATGCGTATATTGTATTTTTTCGATTTTTAGCGGGGTCATTTTTTGCACCAGTGGCTGCGCGACCACTAATTCATCCTTAGCTTTTGCTTCACCATAGCCGCTGATTGTAAACATTAAAATCCCAATAATTATTGCACAAAAAACTCTTTGATACATACTGTTTCCTCCTTCTATATATTAATAACTAGACATCTCAAAGCCTATGAGAAATTGCTCGTACTTAGGTACTTTTATTATTTCTGCAATCTACAACGAATCCCTTCTAGATTACGGCATTTATTACAAGATATGCATTCACCTTTTCTGCCCGGTAATAAAAGCCCTCCATCATGAACAGATTGTCTTAGATACTCCACCCATCCGTTGAGGGATAGCCTTGCGTTCTGTAAATGCTAACACTTCATTATAACCATATCCTTTAGCATATTCTTCGGCAACATCAATATACCTTCCACAATCCTCTGGGCGATGTGCATCTGATG